>NZ_JBFUIY010000013.1:0-200357 GCF_056401655.1 Allobosea sp. P4_E12
GATCCCGTTGACGGTGGAAACCATCTGGATCAGCTTACTGCTGACGTCGGCGATCTGCCGGCGCGATGAGACCTGTTGGCCAAAGCCCAAAGCTGCTTCCCGACATAGGACGTTATCGCTGCGCAGGATCGCTTCGCCGACGACAGATCCCGATCCCATCACGAGGTTGAAGACGCCGGCCGGAAGGCCGGCTCTGGCAAGGATGTCAGCCAGCGCATGCGCGGAGCCCGGCACCAGTTCGGCCGGTTTGAGGACGATGCAGTTGCCGTAGGCGAGGGCAGGCGCGATCTTCCAGGCAGGAATCGCGATCGGAAAGTTCCAGGGCGTGATCAGCCCGACGACGCCGACAGGCTCCCGGGTAATGTCGACCTCGACGCCGGGACGCATCGAGGCCAACCTGTCGCCTGCCAGGCGCAGGCACTCACCGGCAAAGAAGTGGAAGATCTGCCCGGCCCGCACGACCTCACCGATGCCGTCCGCCAGCACCTTGCCCTCCTCGCGGGAAAGCAGCATCCCGAGTTCGTCCTTGCGAGCGAGGATCTCGTCGCCAATACCCTTCAGGATATCGTGCCGGAGCTGGATCGATGAGCGCGACCAGGCCGGGAAGGCTGTCGCAGCTGCGTCGATGGCGTCCTGCACGTCGGCATGAGTGGCCTGCGCGTAATGGGCGACGATGTCATTGGTGTTCGACGGATTGATGTTGGCGATCGCTTCACTTGCGTGACGCCACTCTCCGCCGATGTAGTTCGGTTGGATCATTGCAGGGACTCGTGTGGCGGCGCGCCGGCACACGAATGCCGGCGTTGCGCGAGGGGAAGGCAATCGCCAAGGATCAATCGTTGATGATGGCGCGCAGGAAGCGCCGGGTGCGTTCCTCGGCCGGATTCTCGAAGAAGGCGCGGGCAGGGGCCTCCTCGACGATCTGTCCGGCGTCGAGCAGCATGGCCCGGCTGGCGACGCTCTTGGCGAACCCGATCTCGTGGGTCACCATGACCATGGTCATGTTGTGCTCCTGGTGCACCTTGCGGATGACCTGGAGAACCTCTTCGCGCATCTCGGGATCGAGCGCCGATGTCGGCTCGTCGAACAGCATCAGGGTGGGGTTCATCGCCAGTGCCCGGGCGATCGCCACGCGTTGACGCTGCCCACCGGAGAGCTGGAACGGATAGACACTCGCCTTCTCCGCCATGCCGACCTGTTCGAGCAGCTTTCTGCCCTGTTCTGTTGCCATGCGGGGCGGCGTCCCGAGGATCTTCATCGGCGCGATGGTGATGTTCTCGAGCGCCGTCATATGCGGGAACAGATTGAAGTTCTGGAAGACGAAGCCCGTCGACAGGCGAATTTTCTGCAACGTATCGGGGTTGGCCGTTTCGACATTGCGCCCGCCCACGGAGATGTCGCCGCGATTGATCGTCTCGAGGCCGTTGATGCAGCGCAGGAGCGTGCTCTTGCCGCAACCGCTGGGGCCGCAGAGCACCAGCACTTCGCCCTGTGCGACGTCGAGCGAAATGCCGTTGAGCACGCTGACGGCGCCATAGGATTTGTGAACGTCGCGAATACGGATGAAGGCCTGAGCCGAGGCTGCCGTCGCGCCCGTCATCAGATCGGTTGCCATTTTTGAAGCCTTTCGAGCATCCGCATGAGCAGGGCGTATCCCCAGATAAGCGCCACATACAGAACGGCTGCGCCAGTATAGAACTCAAGCGGGCGGAAGAATTGGACCGTCAGTTCCTGAGCCCGGAACATCACCTCGGGCACTGCGATCAGTACTGTTACGGTGACGTTCTTGATGACTGTGATGTGGACATTGGTGAGGGACGGCAGGGTCGCAAAGAAAGCCTGAGGCAGCGTGATGTAACGCATCACTTTCCAGCGTGAGAACCCAAGCGATTGTGCAGCCTGGGTTTGCGTGGCCGGGATCGCCTCAAGGCCGCCGCGAAACGCTTCACAGGCAAGCGCAGCCCCGTTCAGGGACAGTGCGATGATCGAGCTCACGGTCGGAGAAAACGAAACCCCTGTCAGGATCGGCATGACATAGTGGATCCAGATCAGCAGGACCACGACCGGAAGCGTGCGGAACAGGTCGACGAAAACCACCGAGGCGCCGCGCAGCAACCAGCGCCGCGACATGCTCATCGCCGCCAGTACGACGCCGAGAATGGTCGTGATGATGATGCTGGGAAAACTCGTCCACCACGCGTGCCAGAGTCCGCCCGCGAGATAGGGCCCGTATTCGGTCAGAACGCCGAATTGAAATGTGTAATTCATGATCTCATTCGACCAGCATTTTCCGGAGCAGAGACGTGACAGGGGGCGGATATGCGACGGGCGTCCGCCCCTTGCCTGGTTCGTCGGCTAGCGCGGCCCGACAGCCAGTTCAGGCGGCAGGTTCCACTTCTCGGCGAGAGTGCGGTACCAGCCCCGCAGCTTCATGGAGCGGACATAGGTGTCGAGGAAGACCAGAAGGTCGAGATCGGCATACCGGACAGCGTGGTTCATGCTGGTCCATTCCGTCTGATCGCTGGCGAACTTGATATTGCGCAGCTCGGTCGGGCGCTCCTGAGCGCGCAACTCATTCGAGACGGAATCGCCGATATAGGCCGTCGACCGCCCTTGCATGACCTCGAGCACCGCCGCTCCCGTATCGGAAAGGGGCGTGACCTTCGCCTTCTTGAAGGTGCGCTGGGCATATTGCTGGGCAGCGGTGCCCGAGACCACGGAGAGGACATTGCCCTCCTTGTCCAGGTCCGCGAAGGTCCGCACCGGGCTATCGGCGCGCACCATGGCGGTGGACGAGAGATAGCCGAAGGCCTCTCCAAACGCGACGGCCGTCGCACGCTCGGGTGTCGCTCCGAGCCCGCTCATGATGACGTCCCATTTGCCGGCCTGGAGCCCGGCCACGAGGCCGCTCCAGGTCGTGTTGACGAGCTCGACCTTGATCCCGGTCATCGCCTCGAGATTGCGAATGTCGTCGACGATGAGGCCTTCGTACTGGCTCGTCTTCGGATTCAGCAGAACGAACTTGTTCCAGGGGGCTACTCCGACGACCAGCTTCTTCTCGGAAATGATCCGATCGAGCGTGGGGCCTGCGGAGGCTCCGGATGCAGACAGCGCGACGACCGCCGCGACAGCGGCCGACGCAAGTGCGTTGGCGATGGTTCTCAGCATGCTCTTCCCCTTTTGTATGGCGCTGTTGAACAGATCGGCTCTCGTGAGGTGATCGACCGCATCAATGGACCGCGTCGCGGGCGAGAATGGTCTCGAAGCCGACGATCGGTGCCGTGGCGTTGGGATCGATGACGACGTCGATGACGAAGGGGCCGTCGGCAGCAACCCCCCCAGCCAGGGCCGCAGCGATCGCCTCCGGGGCCGTAACGCGCTCACCGCGGCACTTCAGGGCCCGACCGACTTCCGAATAGTCGATGTCGAGGAAGTCGCATTCGAGATAGCGGCCCATCACCTTCTGCTCCCAATGCCGCTGGAAGCCGAGGGTGCCGTTGTTGAACACGACGACGAGGATATCGACGCCGTAGCGGGCGGCTGTTTCGAGCTCATTGATGACGTAGCCAAAGGCGCCGTCGCCGGTCACGCAGACGACCTTGAGCGATGGGTCGGCCATCTTGGCGCCGATTGCGGCGGGCAGGCTCCAGCCGATTCCACCGGTTCCACGCGGCGAGAGGATGAAGCGCCCCGAGCCTGGCACATCGATATGGCTCATGGCCCAGCCGGTGATGTAGCTGGCATCCGTAACGATGAGGGTCCGTTCATCGACCTGTGCCGAGATTTCGGCCAGCAGGCGTTCGGGCCGGATCGGTGTCTGCGCCGACTCCGCGACCGGCCGGAACTCGGCCCTCCAGTTCTCCGTCAGCTGGTCGATCCGCGCCCTGGTCTCCGGGTTGGTTCGGGCCAGGCCGCGATCGGCGCAATAGGCCATCAGGTCGCGCAGGGTATCGCGGACATCGCCGACCATGGCGATGTCGGTTGCGAAATTGCGGCCGATCTCGGCCGGGTCGATATCGAGATGGATCAGCTTGGTTTCAGGCTTGGGCAGCGACCAGTCGCTGTAGCAGATCTGGCCGGTGCGCGAGCCGAGCACGAAGACGACGTCGGCCTCGGCGAACAGCGTGTTGGAGATCTGCCCGCGACCATAGCGTCCGCCCGTGGTGGAGCCGAGCGGGCCCGCGGCGAGCGGGTGCGCATCGGCAATGGCTCCGCGCCCGGTCATGGTTGTCGCGACGGGGATGTCGAACAGTTCCGCCAGCATCCGGATTTCCTCTTCGGCGCCGGAGATGATCGATCCGCCGCCCGCGATCAGGAGTGGCCGCTGGGCCGTCGCGAGGAGCTCTGCCGCCTTCTCGATGGATTCGCGGCTCGCCCGGACCCGGTTGGCCGGGAAATGCGTGTAGGGTTGGTCAGCCCAGGTCTGGGCTTCGGCTTCGGCGGCCATGACATCGCCAGGGCAAAGCAGGACCACAGGGCCCGGCCGCCCCGATGTCGCGATCCGGAAGGCCTTGCGCACTGCGTCGGCCGCCTGCTCCGGTGCATCGATGCGCGTCACGTCCTTCACATAGGGCGCAAGAGCAACCGCATGATCGAGCGCGCTGCTGGCGTTCTTGTTCTTGAGCCGCAGCGGGTGGTCCTGGACGAGCGCGATCACCGGCACGGAGGAGCGCTGCGCCTCCAGCAGGCCCGTGATCAGATTGGTCGCGCCCGGCCCGAAGGTGGCGGCGCACACGCCTGGCCGGCCGGTTACCTGGGCATAGCCATGCGCCATGATGGCCGCATGCTTCTCGTCGCGCACCGTGACGATCCGCGTGAATGCGCGGTCGACGGCGTGGAACACATGGATCGGATCCTCCATGCCGAACAGGCAGGTCACCCCGTAGCTCTTCAGGGTTTCGTAAAGTAGCGCGCCGCCGGTGCCCCGCATGGGTGTCTCCTCTTGACAGTCGGAAAAAGTGTTGCTTATTACGCAACATGTTGATTATTTATCGTACGCAGGACATCTGCGCGGCGTCAAGCCGCCAAGCGAGCGCTCATGAAGTCGATTGAAAAGGCCGTTAGTGCGCTGCAATTGCTCGTCAATTCGGGAGGCGAGCTGCGGGTTGGCGAAACCAGCCGCCACTTGAAAGTCACGCGCAGCAGCGCCTCGCGCCTGCTGGCTTCGCTAGCGAGCGGGGGGCTGATCGAGCAGGATCCCGCGACGCAGCGCTACAGGGCGGGGATCCTGGCTGTGCAGCTGGCTGCCAGCTTTCACCGGAATTTCGATCTGGTGGAACAGGCGCAGAAGGAAATGGAGGAGCTCGCCCGCCAGACCGAGCACACGGTATGGCTGGGCGTGCTCTCCGGCACCGAGGTCGTCGTCCTCAAGACGGCGCGGGGCTCGCAGCCGATCCAGTTCACGGTCGAGCCTGGCCACAGGCTGCCCGCGCATGCCGCCGCGATGGGGAAGGCGCTCCTCGCCGTCAAACCGGATGCCGAGATACGCAGTCTCTTTGCTGCAGCGCTCGATCCGGTGACGAAGCAGACCCTGGTTTCGATCGACGATCTGTTGCGCGAGGTCGCGATGTCGCGATTGCGCGGCTATGCGATCTCAAATCAGGAGCTTTTCGACGGCGTGAAAGCCATCTCCGTTGCTTTCGAGGACCCGCATAAGGGCATGAACATCGCCATCAGCGTTTCCTACCCGTTGTTTGCCTTCGAGGGCGGCGGCGACCAGTCGGTTGTCGATGCGCTGCTCCTGTTCGCCCATCACTTCGGTGCCCGGATCGGGGACAAGCGCTGGACGAAGTAAGGGGGGCTCGGGGCGCCGGCGCGGTCTGCCGGCCGCGGTGAGGCTCTTCGCCAGGGACGGTCTATCGTCGCTTCGGTCGGCTTTCGTTTTCGCGCCCCTGCGTGATCAGCCGCGAGCTTCTCTGGTCGCGCGCGTGAACCCACAGCCAGCTCAATGCCACGCTCACCCGATTGCGGACGCCGATCAGGAAATAGATATGAGCGAGGCCCCATAGCCACCAGGCCAGCGCGCCGCGCAGCTTGAAGAAGCCGAAATCGATCACCGCAAGCCGCTTCCCGATCGTCGCCAGACTGCCCGAATGCTTGTAGCGAAAGGCGGGTAGCACGCCCTCCCCGCGAAGCCTGAGGCGGATTGCCGTTGCGACGTATTTTCCCTGCTGCTTGGCTGCGGGCGCGATGCCGGGAACAGGGCTTCCATCGGGCGCAGCGACGCTTGCCGTGTCGCCAATGACGAAAATCTCGGGTCTGCCCGGTACCGTGAGATCGGCCTCGACCTTGACCCGTCCGGCTCTGTCAGCGGGAGCATCCAGCCAGCCGGCTGCGGGGGAGGCTTGTACGCCGGCAGCCCAGATGATCGTCGCCGCGGCAAGCGTCGTGTCGCCATAGACCACACCCTCGGCCGTGCATTGCGACACTGCCTGGCCGAGGAAGATCTCGACGCCGAGTCCTTCGAGGGCGCGATGGGCATAGGCGGACAGGTCGGGCGCGAAGCCGCCAAGCACGCGCGGAGCCGCTTCGATCAGCACCACGCGCGCCCTGCGGGTATCGATGTTGCGGAAATCTTCGGGAAGGGTGGAGCGCGCCAGTTCGGCGATCGTGCCCGCCAGCTCAACGCCGGTGGGGCCGGCTCCGATGATCACGAAGGTGAGCAGTGCGGCCTGTTTCAGCGCATCCGTTTCCCGTTCTGCCTTCTCGAAGGCGAGGAGAATGCGCCGCCTGATCGTCGTAGCGTCCTCGAGGGTCTTGAGTCCGGGCGCGAAGGGCTCCCAGTCGTCATGCCCGAAATAGGCATGCCGCGCGCCGGTCGCCACGATCAGGCTGTCATAGGCAAGCGTGGATCCGTCATCGAGGATAACGCGCCTGGCCTCGGGGTCGATGTCGTTGACGCCGGCCAGCAGCGTCGTGATTTCCGGGCGCTTGCGCAGGAGATGCCGGATCGGCCAGGCGATTTCCGATGTTGCAAGCGAGGCGGTGGCGACCTGGTATAGAAGCGGCTGAAACAGGTGGTGATTGCGCCGGTCAACGATGGTGATCCGAACAGGCGCACCGGCGAGGCGATGGACCGCCTCGAGCCCGCCGAACCCGGCGCCGATCACGACCACATGATGGCGGTCGGAGAATTCATCTAGCGTCGCCACAGGAGGATACCCGAAATGTCCGGCCAGTTTACTAGGAGTAGGCGGCTTTAGGGCGATGCGATAGGGCGAGACCGGCGCACGCAGCCTCTCAGCGAGCCTCGCGATCCGACACCGGCTCGGATCGAGGCCCGCTGAGTTCAGGTTCCGCAGAAGGTTGCGAGCACACGCTCATGAGCCGCCGGGGGGCGGGCGTAGTCCCCCCGACCTGGCTGCTCGTCATAGGGATTTGCCAGAACCGCCAGCAATTCCTCGAAGGGAGCGAGATCTTGCTGCTCCACGGCCGCCTCGATTGCGGCCTCGACGCGATGGTTGCGTGGGATGAACAGCGGATTGACGGCGCGCATCGCCTTCACCCGCTCCGCGGGCGATATGGCCTCGCGCGCCAGCCGTTGCCGCCACGTGCTCTCCCAGTCGTCGAACTCCGCGGGATTGCCGAACAGGTCGCGGCAAGCGCTCCCTTCGGCAGGGCCCGTTCCATCCGTGCTCAACCGCCGGAACACGAGTGTGAAATCGGCCTGGCCGCGCTGCATCGTGTCGAGCAGGGCCTTGATAAGCACGACATCATCCGCTTCATCGGCGAAGAGCCCAAGCTTGCGGCGGAAACCGTCGATCAATGCGGTCTGGAACAGCTCATCGAAGCGGTCCAGCACCTCCTGCGCGAGCTTGACCGCCTGGTCCTGGTCATCGGCCAGCAGCGGGAGCAGCGCTTCGGCGAACCGCGTCAGGTTCCAACGTGCGACGGGCGGCTGGTTGCCATAGGCGTAACGCCCGCGCTCGTCGATGGCGCTGAACACCGTACCCGAGTCGTAGGCATCCATGAAGGCGCACGGCCCATAATCCAGCGTCTCACCCGCAACCGACATGTTGTCGGTGTTCATCACGCCGTGGATGAACCCGATTTGCATCCAGCGGGCGACAAGCGCCGCCTGCACGGCAATGACAGCCTCCAGCAGGGCCAGATAGGGTGCTGCGCTGGCGCTGACGTCAGGATAGTGCCGGGCGATGACGTGGTCGGCGAGGAGGCGCAGGCCCTCGACATCACTGCGGGCCGCGAAGAACTGGAATGTCCCGATCCTGATATGGCTGGAGGCGACGCGGGTCAGCACAGCTCCGGGGAGCAGCGTCTCGCGCCTGACCGTTTCGCCTGTCGTCACGGCGGCGAGCGCCCGTGTCGTCGGAACGCCCAATGCAGCCATCGCCTCGCTGACGATGTATTCCCGCAGCACCGGCCCCAGTGCGGCCCGCCCATCGCCCCGACGCGAGAACAGTGTCAGCCCTGCACCCTTGAGCTGGATGTCGCGGCGCCTGCCCTCGCGATCGATCACCTCTCCGAGCAGGACGGCGCGTCCGTCGCCGAGCTGCGGGCTGAACCCGCCGAACTGGTGACCTGCATAGGCCGTGGCGATGGGCTCGGCCCCTTCGGCAACACGGTTGCCTACAAGCATCTCGGTGCCGTCGGGCCCCGCCAGCCAGACCGGATCGAGACCGAGCTGCTCGGCGAGCGCCGTGTTCAACCGCAGCAGACGCGGCGAACGGACCGCGCTGGGGGTTACCCGCGCGAAGAAGCGCTCGGGGAAGCGGACGTAGGAATTGTCGAAGGGGATGGCGGTCATGGGACGTAGATAAGCCTTGGCAGCAACACGGCAACTCCGGCCCTGGTCCTTACCCTCGCGGGTGAGGCTAAATGCGCCTGATCGGAGCGCCGAGCTGGATGAAATCCTTCTCTCGACAGGTCAGGATGAGGATCTGCAGGGAACCGGCAGCTTTGTTCAAGACGAGGTGCATCCGGTCGAGACGCTCTTCGTCGGTGTTCACCAGTGCGTCGTCGAGGATGACGATCGATGGCTGGCCAAAGCCTCGCAGGATGTCCGCCAGTGCCAGGCGCGTGATCACCGCTGTCTGCTCTCTGGCGCCCATGCTGAGCTGTCTGAAGGGCTCTTCGACACCAGCGCGGACGAAGTGCTCGATCTCGAGCGTGTCCTCGTTGAGCACGATCTGGCTGTCGGGATGGAGCAGGCGCAGATACGGAGCAACCCGTTCGCGTACCGGGCCGAGCCAGCGGTCCTTGGACTCGCGCTGCGCTTCCGCCAATGTCTCGTAGAGAAGCCGGGCGCCATCGGCCTGAGCCTTGGTCGTCGCGAGCTGCCTTTGCCTGAGCGCGATCTGGCCTTCGATCTCGGAGAGCTGCTCGCCCAATCCATCACGACCAAGCGCCCGAAGTTCGATCTCGAGATCACGAGCCTCGCGGGCCGTCCTCTCAAGATCGGCGCGGATATTCTCAGCTGCGTTCCCGGCCCTGGAGAGGGCCAGCGAGGCGGCTTCGGGGTTCGCCCGCTCCAGCGCGCGAATGGCGGCCTGCTCAGCCTCCTTGGCCGTCATATGGGCCGATTGGGCGGCATCAAAACTGGCCTGCAGCTCGGCATCCGCGATCTTCGAGCGGGCCTCGATGAGGTCACGCCCCTTCTCGCTGGCGCTCGTGATTGCGGCATTCAGGCGCTCGTTCCAGACCGCTGCGTCAAGCGTGGCCTTCTCATGCTGGGCGCGATGCTGCGCCGCGGCGTCTTCGGCGGCCTTCTCGTCGTGGAGGGCGATGCGTTGGGCCTCGACTGCCCCGGCGCGGCTCTCCTCTGACGCTTCCTTTGCGTCGATCTCCCGCGCAGCGGACTGGGCGGCGAGCGCGCGCTGGTTCTGGGTCTCCTGCCGAAGGACTTCGAGCCCCCTGGGAGCGGTGGCGCTGATCAGCTTCCTTTGCAGCTCTGCTTCGGCGATCGCTTCGCCCTTTTGCAGCACTTGCGATCTTGCCGCCTCGAAGCTGGCGCAGCCGGTCTTGCGCAGCTCGCTTTGGAAGGCGCGTTCGGCTTCACCAAAGGCTCGCGCGAGATCCCCGACGCCGCCCCCTGGATGGACGACCAACTGGCCGAACCCTTCGAGCTCGATCGTCGCGTCTCTTGCGAGGAGCAGGGGCTCACTGAGCAAGATTGCCTTGCCGTCTGACGAGACGTTCTGTTGCGCGTTCGGCTTGAATTCGATCCGGACGCTCGCCGCCTCGAGCCGGGCCCTGGCTTTCGCGAGCTGTTCGCCGGCGCGCTCCAGCGTGTCGACCTCGGGCTTCGTGACGGTGATGGCTGCAGCTGCGGCCAAAGCGGTCATGCGCTTGCCGTCAGCTTCTTCGGCACTCTTGAGATCTAGCTCCAAGCGGGCGAGGAGATGCAGCGCGCGGCCGTGGTCAATGGCCCGCTGGACCGCGGCGAGCGCTTCGTCCGCAACGCTCCGCGCAGCCCGCGCTTGTGCGAGCCTCGCAGAGGTCGTGGCGGTCGCTCGCTCGAGCCGGCTTACGACGCTCTTGGCATCCTCGGCATCGTGAGTGGCCTGGGCCAGCGACGCCCGTGCGGCATCCGACGATTTCACGAGCGCCTGCCGCGCGGCGAGCCGTTCTGTGGCTGCCTCGGTCTCAGCCTTGCAGCGTGTGGCGTCACGGCCGGCGTTAACAACGATCGTCTCTAGCATCTCGGCCTGTACCATCGCCTCCTGCGCAGAGGCGAGGGCGGACAAGGCTTTCTCGAGAGAGGCGTCGTTGTGATAGCGCGCGACAATCTCGCGCTTCCTTGCGAGGTCGCCGACCTTGCTGTCATGGGCCGCGAGGCGAGAGGACATCTCTTCGCGACGAGCGGAGAGGGCTTCGACATCGTCGAGCAGCGCCTTGTAGTCACCGCGCGGCTTGTAGCGTTTGTCCCAGTAGGTGCTGCGCCGCGCCTCGGCTGCTGCAATCAGGGCTCTTCCGCGTTCTCCGCCGATGACCTGGCCGACTTCGGATTCAAGTGCTGAGGAAAGCGAGTCCCGGCCGGCGCCGACACCAAGCGCCTGATGTGAGAGCCCTTGCTCGACCCAGAGAAGCCCGAATATGCCCTGGTGATCCTGCGGCTTGGAACCACCGCGGCCAGGCGGGGTAAACCCGAACAACTCCGCCAGGCGATCATCGGCTGCGTCGCCGATATGACGCTCGTTGGCTCCGATCAGCTCGGCCTCGGGCTTCTGGCAAAAGGCCTTGCGAAGCGACCAGGCCTGCCCATCGAGCTCGAAGTCGACTTTGACCTGGGGACGGACATTCTGGTTGTAGGGCAGCATCGCCTGCGCGGCTTCGCCTCCGACGCGGTGACGCTCGAAGAAGGCGGCTCGCAGTGCTGCGAGAATGGTCGACTTGCCAGCTTCGTTGTCACCCGAGATGACGTTGAGGCCATTCTGGAGATCGTCGATGACGACGGATCGGAGCTTCCGGAAATCCTCGATCTCCAGGCGGCGAAGGAACATGGCTCAAGCGCCCTTGGAGAAATGGTCGAGATACATCATGCGAAGCGCCATGCGCGCAGCGCCGGCCTCCGGATCACCGTCATTGGTTGCCTTCGCGCGCAGTCGCTCGACCGCGGCACGAACGAAACCGGATTTGTCGAGCGCATCGAGATCATCGGAGGTTGGCTCATCGACCAACGCGCTGTCATCGATCTCGAGATGGTGAAGGCGGGCCTCCCAGGAGCGAAGCTCGCTTTCGAGGCGCCGGCGCTCGGCAAAGCTGACACTGCCTGCCAGCGAGAGCGAGACCACCTGATGGCGATGGCTCGCGGCGAGATCACTGAGCGTTTCGATGGCGCGATCGCATGTGCCATCGATGAGTTCGACCGCGACCTTGTTCCAGCGAAAGTGCCCGACAGCGACGGTCTCGACGATCTCCGATGCTCGCGGTCCGGGGATGTCGACGATGTAGACCGACCCGGCGTCATTGGCCTTGTGGCGGTCAGGTTCAGGCGTCCCGGAATAATAGGTCCGCTGGGCGATCTTCAAAGCCCCATGCCAGTCGCCGAGTGCCAGATAGCAAAGGTTGGCGGTCTCTGATCGATCCTCGGGGATTTCGTTCGACGATTCCGCGGCGCCCGGCAGTCGATTGGCAACGCTGCCATGGGCCAGGCCAATGCGGCATGCGCCGTCCCCGGATGGCGCATCGACGAACCAGGTGGTCTGGTCGAGCGCCTCTCGTCGGCGGCGCAACGGGGCGGGCAGAACGACAGCCCGACCGCTCCAGAGATCGAGCGGTTCCGGCTTGTCGGCGATGATGACATTCGCCGCCGGGCCCATGGCCTGGATCCGTGTCCAGACACTGTGGGCCAAGGCCGCGTCATGGTTTCCGGGCAGGAATATCCATTGTCCCTTGAAGGCGGCGAGGGCTTCGAGCGTGCGCACGATGGTCCGGTCCGAGACCGAGTTGCTGTCGAAGGCATCGCCTGCAACCAGCACGGCGTCGACCTGTCGCTCATGCGCCAGGCTGGCAATCGTCTCGACGGTCTTGATCCGCTGTGATCGCAGTTCCGCCCCGGGATCGCCGACAATGTTGGAGAACGGCTTACCGATCTGCCAGTCGGCGGTATGAAGAAAGCGAAATGCCACTGCGTCCCCCAGCCAAGGCGCCACCATCGTCGCTGGGCGTGAAAATGCAAGCTTTGGCTGCCGATTTCTGGGGGACGGGTGGTTTCCGCCGCCGAGAATGCCGAGTGCTCGATGCTCGCAATGGTCTGCCGCCGAAGAGCCTAGCGCAGGAGCTTGACGAGTTCCTGCGCAGCGGCGGTCGACGAAGCGGGGTTCTGGCCGGTGATCAGGCGGCCATCGACGATCGCGAAGCTCTGCCAGTCGGCTGCTCTTTCATAGCGTCCCCCGAGGCGCTTCAGTTCATCCTCGACGAGGAATGGCACGACGTTGGCGAGCTGGACGGCCTCCTCCTCGGAGTTGGTGAAGCCCGTGACGCGCTTGCCCTTGACGATCGGCTGCCCCTGCGAGGTTACCCGGTGCAGTACGCCCGGCGCGTGACAGACGGCGGCTACGGGCTTGCCGGCATTGTAGAACGCCTCGATCAGCGCAATCGAAGCCGGATCCTCGGCAAGGTCCCATAACGGGCCATGACCACCGGGATAGAAGACGGCGTCGTAGCTGTCTGCCGTCACGTCGCTGAGCTTGACGGTGTTTGCCAGGACCCGCTGCGCAGCCGGATCCTTCTTGAACCGCGTCATTGCGTCGGCCTGGTTGCCGGGCTCATCGCTCTTGGGGTCGATCGGTGGCTGGCCGCCTTTCGGCGAGGCAAGTGTGATCTCGGCGCCAGCGTCCTTGAAGACGTAGTAGGGCGCCGCGAATTCCTCGAGCCAGAAGCCGGTCAGCTTGCCGGTATCGCCAAGCTGATCATGTGACGTCAGCACCATCAGGATCTTCATCTTCGCAACTCCCTCGGTTGAACAACTCGCGATTGAACGGGCTCAGACGGATGACCACCTGAGCGCGGGGCCTGAAGGCGAAGCCGGAACGCCTGCGGGCTCGTCCGCCAGCCGATACGCGATGAGGATCATGGCCGGGAGCGAGAGTCTCGCTCTCAACCCGACGTCGTCCGATCATAGCACGGATGGCCGGGATGGCTTCGGGCGCCGGGCTAGCCTGATGCGCGTGCATTGCGCCGGATGGCCTGTGGCGGCTGGCCATAGCTTCTCAGGAAGGCACGCCGCATCCGCTCCCGGTCGGCGAAACCGGTTTGCTCGGCGATGGCCTCGACGGGGTGGCCGGTCTGCTCCATCAACAGGCGTGCGGCTTCGACCCGCAGGTTCTCGACCGCCTTGGCCGGCGACTGGCCGGTCTCCGCGCGGAAGGCGCGGCTGAACTGGCGGGGGCTGAGCCTGGCGGCGTCAGCGAGATCCTCGACGCTCAAGCGCGACTGGAGATTGCTCCTGGCATAGTCGAGTGCCGACTGAACGCGGTCCGACTTGGCGTCCATGTCGAGCAAGGCGGAATGCTGCGACTGGCCTCCCGCGCGCCGGTGATAGACAACCAGTTTTCGTGCCGTCATGCGTGCAACTTCGGGGCCGAGGTCCTTCTCGATCATGCCGAGGGCGAGATCGATGCCGGCGCTTGCGCCAGCTGATGTCCAGATCGGACCATCGACGATGAAGATACGGTCGGGATCGACCTTGATCCGGGGATAGCGCGCGGCGAGATCCCGGGCGCTTCCCCAATGGGTTGTCGCCTGGCGTCCGTCGAGCAGGCCGGCCTGAGCCAGAACGAAGGCTCCGGTGCAGATCGAAGCGACCCGGCGTGCCTTGGTCGCCGCCCGGCGCACGAAATCGATCATCGCAGCCGACACCTCCGATCCCGCCAGATCGCCACCGAAGATCATCGTGTCATAGGGCGTATCGTCGAAGGGCTCGGTCTGCAGCATCAGGCCGAGTGAGCTCTTCACCGCTCCTCCGCTCTGCGACATCACCCGGACGTCATAGAAGGGGGTGGTGGGGACCGAGAGATTGGCGAACTCGAAAGCCGAGAGCGCAGCGAAACTCATCAGCTGGAAGCCTGGCGAAACGACGAAACCGATCCGATGCATGGCACGCTCCGATCAGGTCCTTGATGTCCTGAAAGGTGGTATATTTGACATTTGAGACATGGGCAAGCAGGCCTAGATTTCCTCGCCATGGAGCCCCGCCAGGGGCAATGGAGATGAAACAATGAGCCAGGGATTCAAGGGTTTCGCACTGGTGACCGGCGCCTCGTCCGGTATTGGCGCGATCTACGCCGAGCGTCTCGCACGACGTGGCCACGATCTCATTCTCGTGGCGCGCAATGCCGAACGGCTGCGCAAGCTGGCCGACAGGATTGCAGCCGAGACGGGCCGCAAGGTCGAGGTCATCGCTGCCGATCTCGGCAAGCGCGACGATCTCGCCAGGGTCGAGGCGGAACTGCGGGGCAATCGGCGGATCACCACGCTGGTCAATAATGCCGGTGTCGGTGCGACGGCTCCGCTCCTGCAGTCGGACATCGACAAGATGAGCGACATGATTGCTCTGAACGTCAACGCCTTGATGCGCCTGACTTACGCCGCGGTGCCCGGATTCGTCGAACGCGGCGGCGGAACGATCATCAATATCGCTTCGATCGTCGCTGTCGCGCCGGAGCGCCTGAACGGCGTCTACGGTGGCTCCAAGGCCTTCGTCCTGGCCTTCAGCCAGTCCTTGAAGCATGAACTGTCGGACAAGGGCGTGCGGGTTCACGTCGTGCTGCCGGGAGCGACGGCCACCGACTTCTGGGAGATCGCCGGAAAGCCGGTCGAGCACCTGCCGAGCGAGATCGTGATGACGGCTGCGGCGATGGTCGACGCGGCCTTGGCCGGCCTGGACCTGGGTGAGTTCGTGACCGTGCCGTCCCTGCCGGATGTGGCTGACTGGAATGCCTTTGAGGCAGGACGGCAGGCGCTGCTGCCCAATCTTTCCCGCACCGAACCTGCTGCTCGCTATGGCGTCCGGCCCGAAGCGGCGTAAGCTCCCCGGCGGGCGGTCGGTCGAAGTGCGAAACATGTTTCAATCGCCTGGATCTCCGTCATTTCAGGCGATTGGAGGTGTGTCGCAACTCTCACTCATCTGAATGGAAGGAGTTCGACATGAGCGATACTCAACTGCGCAGCGAGACTGCAAACCGGAGCCTCGGAGCCCTGGGGGCCGACCTGAAGCTTGAGGTCGTCAGCATCCCCGTTGCTGATGTCGATCGCGCCAAGCGCTTCTACGGTGGCTTGGGTTGGCGACTTGATGCCGACATTGCAGGCGACAATTTCCGGGTTATCCAGGTCACGCCTCCAGGCTCGCCCGCTTCTGTCATCTTCGGCAAGGGCAACACCGTGGCCCCCTATCTCATCGTCTCCGACATCGTGGCGGCGCGCGCTGCACTCGCCGCTCGCGGAGCCGAGGTTGGCGAGATCTACCATTACGGCGAGCAGGGAGACCGTCGCAGCGGGCCCGAGCCGACACGGCGCAGCTACGCGTCGTGGCTCTCGTTCAAGGACCCGGACGGCAATGAATGGCTGCTGCAGGAGGTCACCCAGCGTCTGCCCGGACGGGTCGAGGCGGGTGATACACGCTTCGCCTCATCCAGGGAGCTCGCGGCCGCGCTCCGGCGTGCGGCGGCCGCGCATGGCGAACACGAGAAGCGAAACGGCGGCCAGCATGATGAGAACTGGCCGGACTGGTATGCCGAGTACATCGTGCAGGAGCAGGCCGGCAAATCGCTGCCGACATAGGGTTTTGCTACGACCCCATCGGCCGCTCCTTGGGCCGGCGCTGCTCACAGGTCTGGTTGAAGCGAGCGGCCAGCGCGTGGCTCGCATCGCTTTCCCCTGACGGTTGAGCCGCGGCGCGCCCGTCAGGATCAGGGGTCCGCGTCCGGATTGGCGATGGCCCGCCGCGGTCACCTGTCGGCGGGCCGTTCGCGAGTGCGGAGGGTCATGCCGCGTAGGCGGCGGCTGCGCACCTTGCAAAGCCCAGCGCCGGATCGATGAAGTTCGCCGGCGGCGGCGAGCCCCAGAGATTGATCCAGCGGTCGGAAAGCGACGGTGAAATCGTCCAGCTGCGCGGTTCGTAGAGCAGGTCATTGTCGATGCGGTCCATCCCCACCGACATTTCGACGACGCAGCCATTGGGGTCGACGTAATACTGGAAGACGTTGCCACCGGCGCCGTGGCGCCCCGGCCCCCACAGCAGCGAGCGGTTCTTGAGGACAAGCCCGTCAGCGATGCCGGCGAGGTCCTCGAGGGCGTGGAAGTCGAAGGCGTAGTGATGGAGATCGCCATCGCCGGGGCAAAGCGCTACGGTGTGGTGATAGCCGTCGGCGGCCCGAAACCAGCGGAATTCGTCGCCGCCGGTGCGATCCGAGAGCTCCATGCCGAGCAGCTTGACCAACAGGTCACTGAAGGCGAGCCGGTCGGGAACCTTGAGATTGACGTGCTCGATGCGTTTGGCACGCGCCCCAGGCCCGATATGGCGCTGTGCCTGATCGCGTGCGATGGGCGTGTGGACCTCGAAGATCGGCCCCCATGGCGTCGCGAACCGTATGGCGCGCTCGATGCCGTCATGAAGCGGCCTGTCGTCCAGGATCTCCAGGCCTTCCGAGCGCACCCGCCGCCCGATCTCGTCGACCGCTGCGGCGTCGGATGCTTCGAGCCCGATCGCCAATGTGGCGCGGCTGCCGCCTCGCGTCAGCGCGACCTCCCAGCGCCGTTCATTCGAAGACAGGAACACTGTGTCGCCGCGCCGGCCCGTCACCTTGAGACCCACGAGTTCGGCGAGGTCCTGCGCGGACCCGTCCGGATCGGGCGTCGTGAAGGCGACGAAGCCCATCTGACGAATGAGGTGGCTCATGCTGCTACTCCTGAGACTGTATGTTGCCGGGTCGGGTGTGGAGAGTGTTGTCAGGCGTCAGCGCGCGTTGACGCTGAAGCCACCATCGATGTTCAGCTTGGCGCCGTTGATGTAGCGGGCACGATCGGACGCGATGAAGAGTGCCAGGTCGGCAACCTCGTCGACCTCGGCCCAACGCTCCATGAAGATGCCGCGCTCGCGGCAGAAATCGGCGAGGAACTGCTCGCGGGTCTTGCCTTGCTGCTTGGCCAGGCCGTCCGCCCATTCCTCCCGGAATTCGGTGCCGACCAATCCCGGCACGATGGCATTGACCGTGATGCGCTCGTTCCAGAGATCCTGGGCGAGATAGCCGGTCGTGTGGATCAGCGCGGAATTGTTCAAGCCGTGCAGCATGGCAGGGCGCCAGACCGCGATCCCCGATGAGCCGGTGATGTTGATGACGCGCCCGGTACCATCGCGAGCCATCATCGGCAGAAATTCGCGAATGACGCGCAGCGCGCCAAGCGTCTTGACCTCGATGAGCTCCCGCCACTCGTCATCGTTCCAGAGCACCTGCCTGTCGTTGCGCGTGACAGGAGCCCCTGCATTGTTGATCAGGATGTTGAGGGTCGAGAACCCGGGGACGGCTCGAAGCGTCTGCGCAGCGGATGCGACTGAATCCGCCTGGGTGATATCAGCCGAGACGGTGGTCACGGTCACCGACGTTTCCTTGCGGATCTCGTCGGCGGCTTCCTCCAGAGCCTCTCGTCCGCGCGCCAGCAGCGCCACGTTGACGCCTTCTCGCGCCAGCGCTCGTGCAATGCCCTTGCCAATGCCTTTACTGGCTCCGCACACCAAAGCGGTTCGCCCAGAAAGTCCCAGTTCCATGAGATGTTTCCTTGACTTGATGTCGTGAAGCTCTGCGGCGCATTCAGCCGTGCAGGTAGGCCTTGATGAGACTGTCGTCGGCGAGGACGCCCTGCCATTCGCCGCGCCTGATCTCCTGCGCGACCTTGCCGACGGAGAGCACATAGGCCCGGTCCGTCATTTCGGCGGCGATCGTGATGCTCTGTTCTACCAGCAGGATCGCCATGCCCTGGCTCCGCAGGTTGTTCAGGACGCCAAGGATCTCCTTGACGATCTTCGGGGCGAGCCCCGTCGTGAGTTCGTCGAGGATCAGGAGGTCTGGCTGCAGGAGAAGCGCGCGGGCAATGGCGACCATTTGCTGCTGCCCGCCCGAGAGCAGCCCGACTGACGAGTGATAGCGCTGCTGCACGGCAGGAAAGAGCGTCAGCACCTCCTCGAGGCTGAAGCGCGGGCTACCTCCGGAGGCCTTTCGGCCGGCGCTTTCAGCGAGGCGCAGATTGTCGCGAACGGTCAACTCGACGAAGAGATTTCTGTTTTCGAGCACAACCGCGATGCCGCGCTCGGCCCGGCGGTGCGGCGGCAGGTCGGTTAACTCGACGCCATCCTTGAGAACCCGACCAGCCATCGGTCTCACCAGACCGCACAAGGTTCGCACCAGCGTCGTCTTGCCGGCGCCMKTSGGGCCGACGATCGCGACAGCCTCGTTCCGGCTGACCGACATCTCGATTCCATGCAGCACGGGCAGGGCGCCGTAACCAGCCTGGAGTGATTGGATCTGCAGCATGGCTCAGCCTCCCAGATAGGCTTCGCGCACGCGGGGATCGGCCTGGATCGCAGCCATGGGCCCGGATGCGATGATCTCGCCGAAATAGAGAGCGTGCACGGTGTCGGCGATCGTCATCAGGCCCATGTCGTGGCTGACCAGCAGGATGGTCATGCCCTCGCTGTTGAGCATCGCGATCCAGCTGCGCAATTGCCCGATCTCCTCGGTGTTGAGGCCCGAGGAGGGCTCGTCGAGCAGCAGCAGTCGCGGCGCCCCGACATAGGCGCGGGCAAGCTCGACGACGCGGCGCTGGCCGGCTGGCAGGCGTCCGGTCTGCGCATCCAGGAATTTGCCGAGCGCGAACTTGCGACAGGCCTCTTCGGCGGTATTGCGTAGCCGATCGAACTCGCGTCGCGCTGTGGGCGTGCGCAGCATGCTCGCCAGAATGCCGCTGCGGCCGTCCTTGTGCAGACCCACCATCACATTTTCCAGCACCGACATGCGCTCGAATACTTTCGGCGTCTGGAAGGTACGCATCAGACCATGACGGGTGCGCGCCTGGATGCTGTCGGCAGCCATATCGCGCCCGGATAGCAGGACCCGCCCGGCCTTGGGGCGCAGGAATCCGGAGACGATATTGAAGCAGGTGCTCTTTCCCGACCCGTTCGGCCCGATCAGCCCGACGATCTGGCCCTGCGGGACCGCGAAATTGACATCGGACAGCACCTTGAAGCCGCCGAAACTATGGGCGATGCCCGATAATTCCAGGGTCGCTTGCAGGTCGATCGGCCGCGAGGGGAGGCGTTTCAGGTCGGCGACAGCAGTCATCACGCCATCCTCCGTTTCACGAGTTGCGCGAGGCGATCTGCGCCTCCGATCAGCCCGTCGGGCAAGAGGGTGACGACCAGCACCAGCGCCAGCCCGAACAGAACCTGGTGAATGTCGCCGAGACCGCTGAGCAGCTCGGGGATGAATGTGACGAACAGCGCGCCGGCGATGATCCCCCAGACCGATGTCGAGCCGGCGACGACCGGAATCAGGAGGAATGCGATCGAGCGTTCGACCGTGAAGCTCTGCACGCTGATATAGGAGACGTAGTGCGCGAAGAGCGATCCGGCGAGCGAGCCGAGCATGGCGCAGATGACGAACATCGCAGTCTTGAGACGGTGCATGTCGACGCCGAGGACCTCAGCGGCCGGGGCGGCATCGCGCATGGCGCGCATGCCAAGGCCCGGACGCCCGCGGACGAGGTTGTCGGCGAGGAGCAGCACGAGGATCGCGATTGGCCAGACGAGGTAGTAGACCCGCTCGGGCGTATCGAAGGCGAAGCCGACGATGCTGAGCTTGGGAATGCCGCCAATGCCGAGCGTGCCGCCGGTCAGCCAGTCCCATTCGAAGAACAGGACATTGCCGATGAGGCTGAGGGCAAGCGTGGCCAGGGCGAGAAAGAAGCCGGTCAGGCGCAGGACCGGCCAGCCCACGGCGAGGGCAATCAAGGCGCTTGCCACCATGCCGGCCAGGAACCCGGCCAGGGTCGGCAAGCCGAGCTGAACCGTGAGATAGGCCGAGCTGTATGCGCCGATGCCGTAGAACAGCGCCTGGGCCAGATTGACGATGCCGCATTGACCGAGCAGCAGTCCGACACCGAGCCCGCCGATGGTGAACAGGCCGGCGAACACGAAGAGATCGATCAGGTGCCGCGACAGCAGGAGCGGCGCGAGGGCCCAGGCCAGGGCAAGCAGGAGAAGCAGGAGAGGTCGGCGCAGGTTATCCATGGCGCTAGCCTCCGATCCGCCCGACACGGCCGAGCAGGCCGTTCGGCATGACGATCATGATGACGATCATCATCGCGAGCGCGATCACGTCCTTGTAGCCGGAGGGAAAGCCGACGACGGCGAGGGATTCGAGCAGCCCAAGCGTGACGCCGCCCAGCACCGCTCCGAGCGGGTTGCTCAGTCCTCCAAGGATGGCGGCTGCGAAGCCCTTGAGGGTCAGGGCGATGCCCATGTGGTAGTTCACCGCAACCAGGGGAGCGACAAGGATGCCCGCGATCGCGCCGACGGTGCCGCCGAGCAGGAAGGTCAGAGAGCGCATCCGGCGAACATTGATGCCGTTCGTGGCGGCGCCGTCGGGATCCATGGACGCCGCCATCATCGACAGCCCGAGCAGCGTCCTGCCGTAGAAGAGGCGCAGACCGACGACCACGATGATCGCCGTACCGATCAGCCAGAGAGCCTGGATCTGCAGGAAGGCATCGAGGATCTCGATGACGCCTTCTTCGCCCCAGCTCGGCAGGAGATAGGAGTTGCGGCCTGCGAGATAGAGCACTGCGGCAGACAGCGTGACCGCCAGGCCGATGGTGAGCAGCAAGAAGCTTTCCTCGCCCGCGCGCTGGCGCATCATCGGCTGCACGAACAGGCGATCAATGATGACACCGACGGCCGCACCGGAGATGACGCCCAGAAGGATCGACAAGCCATAGGGCAGGCCGACGGGCTCCAGTGCGAAGACGGTGACCATCGCGCCGATCACGGCGAATTCGCCCTGCATCGCGTTGATGATCTGGGTGCCCTTGAAGATCACGGCGAGGCCTATGCCGATCAGCGCATAGACGAAGCCGTTGGTGATCCCGGACAGGATCGCCTGCATGACGAGACTGGCTGACATGATGAGAGGTCCGGTAGGGAAGGCAGGCGCTCGGCACCTGCTCCTCCACGGTCACTTGGCGGCGGAGTAGTCGAGGCGCGTGAACTTGCCCTTGACCAGCTTCGAGTAGTTGAAGCTGGCGAGCGTCAGCCCGCCCATATCCGGGGCAGAAAAGTCGAATTTCGCCATGACGCCCTGGTAGGGACGGCGCATTGCGCTGCAGAGGGCTTCGTTCGTGGCATCGGGCCCGGCTGTCTTGAGCGCCTGCGCCAGCGACATCACGGCATCCCAGCCCGCGGCCTCGAAATGCTTCGGCAGCCGGCCGTGTTCCTTCTGGAACAGGTCCACGAACTCGCGCTGATGTGGCAGCGGGTCTTCGGCGATCAGGAACTCGGCGTGGATGATGTTGTCGGCCGCATCGCCCATGGCCTTGACGTAGTCATAGGTCGCGGTGCCGTGGACGGAGATGATCGGCGCCGTGAGCCTCACCTGCCGCGCATTGCGGAAGGGCATCGGAGACGTTGATATGACGATGACGGCATCCGGCGCGCTCGCCCTCACCTTGGCGGCCTGCGTCGTCAGATCGGTGGCAGCGATCTCGAATTTCTCGACCTGGGACCAGGTGACGCCGAACTCTCCGGCGAGGTCCTTCATGCTGTTCCAGACGACCTGACCGTAGCCGGAATCATGCAGGACGCCGACCTTGCTCGCCTTCATGTCGCGGACATAGGAGAGCAGCGCACGTGCGTTCAACTCCTGTGACGGCGTGATGTGGAACACGCAGGTCCGGTCGCGTTCGACGGCAGGTCCCAGCCCTGAAAAGGCGATCTGGGTCAGCTTCAGCGGCGCCGTGATGCCGCCGACTGCGACGGTCTGGGCGATGCCGGAGGTGCCGATCAGCGCCTTGATCTTGTGAGAGTGCACCAGCGCGTTGACCTTGCTGACGGCGACATCCGGGCTCGACGCGTCGTCCTCGATCAGAATCTCGATCGGCTGACCGTTCACGCCGCCGCGTGCGTTCAAGGTCTTCTGAGCAAGCAGAATGCCTTCCCGCTCAGGGAGGCCGACACCGGCAATGGCGCCCGTGGCTGAGATCACGGCGCCGATCCTGATCGGCGCTCCGCTGGCGGCCGTCTGGGCAAGAGCAGGCATTGGGGACAGCGACAACAGCGCGGTCGGCGCGAGTGCGATGAGCGAACGATAGGCTTGCAGAGCCATGGCTGATTTCTCCCTCCGGATTGGGCGCTGGCCGCGCTCCTTGATTGAGGGGGAGGCTACGAGATTTTCATGTCATGTCAAATATTTTCGAAAATAAAAGATATCATGCGATATTCCGGGGCTTATGTTACAACCCGCGGCACGATGTCGATGTCCAGGATGTGGAGGCAATCTTGAATCTGGTCCGCCCAACCCAGCGCGAGCTCGCTCGTCAGGCGAATGAAGAGCCGAAGGGGCGTACGCGGATGTCGGGCATCTACGAGTTGCTGCGGCGCGACATTCTGGAGTGCCGACTGAAGCCGGGCATGCGCCTCCGTTTCGAGGAGTTGCGGACGCTCTATGAGATCGGCCTCAGCCCGTTGCGCGAAGCTCTTATGAAGCTGGCATCCGATGGGCTGGTGGTTCTGGAGGAGCACAAGGGCTTCCGTGTCGCTCCGGTCTCGCGGTCCGATCTTCTCGATATCACCTACATGCGCAAGGAATTCGATGCCATGGGGGTGAGATTGTCGATCGAGAAGGGGGATGATGCCTGGGAAGCCAACATTCTCGCCTCCCTGCATGAGCTTAGCAAAAAGCCCAAGCTCGGACCGGACGGGCTTGTCGATGCGGAATGGGAGAGGCGCCACCGGGCCTTTCACCTGACCTTGGTCTCGGCCTGCGGCTCCCCGTGGCTGCTTCATTTTCGCGAGCAATTATACGACCAGGCCGATCGCTATCGGCGCTTGTCGGTGCAGTACTTGCGTGAGCCTCGCGACCATCTCGCCGAGCATCGAGAGATTGCGGACGCAGCGCTCGCCCGCGATTCGGATGCCGCTGTTTTCCTCGTTCGTCGCCACCTGGATCGGACCGTGCAGATCCTTCTCGCGGCAGACGGGGTGCTGTCGGTCGACCTGTAGACATTATCGACAGATAGAAAGATATTCGAAAATCTGTTGACGCCCGGATTTTGGCTGCTACCGTCTCGACATCCAATCAAGGAGATGGCGATGCGGTACGTGAGTTATGTCTCGGGTCAGCAGGCGGGTTTGGCCGTCCGTGATGGCGCTGAGCTTTTCGATCTCGGTTCCGTCGATCTCGGCAAGGTCCTTGCGGATGGA
Organism: Allobosea sp. P4_E12; assembly: GCF_056401655.1. NCBI lineage: Bacteria > Pseudomonadati > Pseudomonadota > Alphaproteobacteria > Hyphomicrobiales > Alloboseaceae > Allobosea > Allobosea sp. P4_E12. The sequence continues at coordinate 23,927 of NZ_JBFUIY010000013.1, forward strand.
CCCGGTGCCGTTGCCGCGCTGGCCCGCGCGCCGCGGGGCAAGCGACTGGACCAGGCCACCCTTCGCTTTCTCCCGCCGGTTGCCCGACCGCCCAAGATCGTTTGCGTCGGGTTGAACTATGTCGATCACGCGGCCGAGAGCCCCTACAAGGACGTCCCGAGCTATCCGGCCGTCTTCCCGCGCTTTGCGTCGAGCCTTATCGGCCATGGCGAAGCCATCGTCCGCCCAGCGGTATCGGCCCAGCTTGATTTCGAGGGCGAGCTCGTGGCCGTGATCGGGCGAGGCGGCCGGCATATCTCGCGTGAAGCGGCGCTCGACCACGTCGCGGGTTATTCGATCTTCAACGACGGCTCGATCAGGGACTACCAGTTCAAGTCACCGCAATGGACGGTCGGCAAGAACTTCGACGATACCGGCGCGTTTGGCCCCGAATTCGTCACGGCCGACGAGTTGCCGCCGGGCGGCAAGGGCTTGAAGATCGAGACGCGCCTCAATGGCGTGGTGGTCCAGTCCGCGAATACCAGCGATCTGGTTTTCCCGCTTGCCGACCTGATCTTCTATCTCAGCGAGGCGATCACGCTGGAGCCTGGCGACCTGATCATTACCGGAACGCCGGCTGGGGTCGGATTTGCCCGCAAGCCGCCGCTCTTCATGAAGGATGGCGACATTTGCGAGGTCGAGATCGAAGGGCTCGGCGTGCTCCGGAATCCGGTGCGCGACGAGGTCGCTGTGGCGAGCGCAGCCTAGCCGCGCCGCCGCGTCGCACTGAACCCAAGCAAGAACAAGAATAGCCCAAAAGAAATGGACTGAACGAGGGAGTTTACGCTCATGACGCCGCTGGTTACCCGCCAGAGCTACATGGCCTTGAATGTCGAGGATCTGGATGCATGCGTAAGGGATGCAGAAAGCGTCCTTGGGTTGCGCATCGTCGACTACCATGACGGGCGCGCCGTGTTGACGGCGACAGGCCGTCGCGCGGAGTTGATGTTGCATCAGGCTTCCGGCAACGCAGCGCGGACGGTGGGCCTCGAGGCACTGGATGGCGATGCCGTCGAGGCCGCGGCCTCGCGCGCCTCAGCGGTTGGACTTGCGGTCTTGTCCCGCGAGCCGTCGCTGCCATGCATCGAGCGCTCGGTCACCTTCACGACCAGCGATGGCCATGTCTTCGAAGTTCATACTCCGATGCCGGCGGACCAGCCACGGCGCTACGCCGGGGCCGGGATTCACCCGCGCGGCATTTGTCACGTCAATCTGACGTCTCCCGATCCCTGGCGGATCTACGGTGAATTGCACGAGACCCTTGGTCTCAAGATTTCGGAGCGCACCTCGGGATGTGAACTGGTCTGGCTTCGCGCTGCCGACGGACGGCATCACACGGTCGGGATCGTCAAGGGGGCTCGACCGGGCATCCATCATTACGCCTGGGAATTTGCCCAGTTCACCGATTTCATGCGGCTCGGCGACGTGCTCGACGCATTGGACCGCGTTGTAGTCTGGGGGCCCGGGCGTCACGGCGCGGGCGACAATCTCTTCGCCTATTATCTCGATCCGGCAGGTTTCATGGTGGAGTGTTCGTCGGAGATGGAAGTCATCGCGAACGATACCGGGTATGAGCCGAAGGTTGCCGATATCGATGCGGACCTGACCAATATCAAGGTCGTGAACCGTTGGGGCGCGCCGCCGCCGCGCCCATGGATCCAGCACCACACCGATTTCGCTGTCTTCGACGGGCACGGTTCCGCGCGCGGCTGAATCGTCCGGCGCTACTGCGGAGGTCAAGTCCGCAGCAGCGGCTCTCGGGAACATCCTGAGATGGGAGAGAGATGTGCTGCTTTCCGGAAAAGTCATCGTCGTCACCGGAGCGGAATCCGGCATCGGCCGGGCCATAGCAGAGGCCTGTGCAGAGCAGGGGGCGAGCCTCATCGTAGCGGGGCTCGACAAGAGCAAACTCGCGGACGTGGCGGCAGCGCTTGGGAGCGCGGGGCGTGATGCTCTGGCTGTCGCAACCGATATCAGAGAGGCGGTGGCCGTCAGCCGATTGTTTTCTGCGGCGGTCGAGCGCTTCGGGCGCATCGATGCTGCCGTGGCGAATGCCGGCATCATCGGCGCGCGAAAACCGGCTGCGGAACTCACGCTGGAGGACTGGCAGCAGGTTCTCGACGTCAATCTCACCGGAACCTTCCTGACGGTTCTGGAGGCCGCACGCGTGATGGTGAGGCAAGGCGGGGGCGGGTCCATCATTGCGACCGGATCGTCGACCGCCCTGCGGCCGGTGTCTGGCCTCTTGCCCTATGTTGCGAGCAAGGGCGGCGTTCACGCGCTGATGCAAGGCCTCGCGCTGGAACTGGCGCCGCACCGGATCCGGGTCAACACGCTCGTCCCGGGCACGACGGCGACGGATGCCACGCGTGCCATGCCCGGCTATCTCGATCAGGTGGCGAAGAGCCTGCCGATGGGCGAGGTCGTCGATGTGCAGGAACTCGGGCGCTATGTCGCCTTTGCCCTGAGCGATCAGCTTCCACATCTGACCGGAGCGCATCTCAAGATCGATGCCGGCCGGACGATCTGAAGGCCCGGACTCTGAGAATCCAAGTCTCTGAAGATCCAGACCGGCATTGCCCGAAACCATTCGAGGATACGTTCATGACCGACCCGACGATCCGCGCAATCGAGCAACTGGAGAAGCGGCGCTATGACGCCATGCTGCAGGCGGATCTCACCGTGCTTGGTGACATGCTCTCCGACAGCCTCGCCTATACGCATTCCAACGCAGCGCGCGACGACAAGGAAAGCTACCTGCAGAAGGTCGGCGCGAAGTTCTTCGACTATCACGCGATTTCCAACGAGGATCAGGAGATCAAGGTCTTTGGGGATGTCGCATTGGTGACCGGCGTCATGAAGGCGGAGGTCACGGTCAACGGCACCGCGAAATCTCTGAACAATCGCTACCTTGCCGTATGGCTCCGAGAAGCTGGAGAATGGCGCTTCGTGGCCTATGCACCGACGCCGGTTTCGTAGCTGGCGCTGGCCGTGTGGCTGAAACGGTGCCGAAGCCCTTTCGCTAAGGGGTGATGGTTCGCTATCATCGAACAATGGCTTGGCGTTTCGACGATGTGCTGACCTTCCTCAAGGTGGTGGAAGCCGGGGGAATTACGGCTGCGGCGAGTGAGCTGAAGCTGTCGAAATCCGTGGTCAGCAAACGCATCAGCGATCTCGAAGAGGCGCTCGGCGTCGCGCTCCTCCACCGCTCGACCCGCAGCGTCACGCCGACCGAACAGGGTTCCTTGTTCCACGACCATATGCGCGACGCGCTGCGCAGCATCGATGAAGCCGTGGAGGTGGTGACCGACCGTACGGGCCCGCTGAAGGGGCGCTTGCGGGTGACGGCACCGATGAGCTTTGCGACATTGCATCTTGGTCCGATGCTGGCTGATTTCGCGCGGCTCCACCCTGGCGTCGAATTCGCGATCGACCTTGACGATCGCATGCTGGATCTGGTTGCGGGCGGTTATGACCTCGCGATCCGCATCGGGCGGTTGCCGGATTCCTCACTTATCGCGCGAAAGCTGTGCCAGAGCCGGCGCATCGTCTGCTGCAGCCCCGCATATGCCCGGGAGACGGCGCTGCCGAGGTCCATCGACGAGATCTCGGCTCATAACTGCATCGACTACGCCAATGCCCATGCCAGCCGGCTCTGGCAGTTCCTCCCCATCGCTCCGGACATGCGCCCGCGCACAGTGGTGACACGCAGCCATCTCGTCAACAATAATGGCGAGGTCATGCGCGATCTGGCGATTGCTGGCCTCGGCCTTGCGGTCCTGCCCCTGTTCATTGCGGCCGATGCTGTTCGCGCGGGGCGGCTGATCCATGTCCTGCCCGATGACGAGCCGCTGCCGGATACGATCTACGCAGTCTATCCGCCGACGCGCCATCTGTCGCACCGCGTCCGGACACTTGTGGACTACCTGAGCAAGCGGCTGGCGAACGGTGTGCCCTGGACGATCCCAAGCGATCAGGGCTCGGCCAGCTGACGCCCTTAGATCATCGGACCGGATATCGTATCCGGTTCGATGATCTAACCCTTTGTGTTTGCATCGGCTTTCCCGAAGACCGCAATCCACTTTTCGGGCCGATGCTTTAGAATTCCCGGCCGAGCCAGCGATCGAGTGACAGCCGGCCACCGCCATGCACCGACATCAGGGCGAAGGTCCCGAGCCAGACCACGGTCAGGTGATAGCCGGTGCCGCGCGGGATCATGACCATCACGAGGATCACCACGAGCTGGATGAACAGCATGAAAGCGAGCGGTCTGGTGAGAAGGCCGATCGCGATGGCGAGACCTCCGAGCAATTCCAGACCGCTGGTGAAATATGCGAGCGGCACGGCCGGCTCCAGACCGAGCCGTTGAAACAGTTCGATGTCGCGGGTCATGCCGTCACCGAACAGCTTGGTCCAGCCGAATGTCGCCATGATCAGCCCGGACGTGGCGCGCATTGCCGCATAGGCCAGAGGTTCCAGAGCGGCGTAGAGGGGCGCCAATTTCGGGATGATAGCGCGCTGCTTATCCAGGTTTTCAGCCATGACGGGGATCCAGATTGCGGAACGTGGGTGATCGATCGGTCGAGTGGGGCGACGCATCGGCGATGCGGCGCAGCGGCCTGTTGCGTTCGGGGCGAGGAAGAGCGGAAGCGGCGCCGGGACGCGTCTTCGCCGGCCGTGTGAGCTGGAACGCAGCAAACGCGGCTAAGGCATCGTCCCGAGCTCTTCACGCGATGCGGTTCAGGAAGCAGGCGATCTCGGTGCGTTCAACATTGGCGGCGCCATGGTCCTGGAAGTGCCGGATATGGTCCCCTTCGTTGTGATGCTTGTCCCGGGCTTCGGTGCTCGCCCAGTGTTCAACGAAGACGAAGCGGCGCGGATCATTCTGGTCGACGAAGAGATCGTACCGCAGACTGCCTTCTTCCCGGCGTGAGGGCTCGACGACATTGGTCAGGTCGCGGCGTAGGTCCGCCTCCTTGCCGTCCTTCGCGTAGAGAGAAACAACGATGAAGAGCTCGCCCATTCTGCCGATCCTCCACGGTGGGCAGGTCAAATCAGAGAAGCGCCCTGCGGCTCCCGCCGGCGGGCCGTTGCCCTGATCGATCCCAGGTTCTCATCCGGATCGATGCAGCACGCTCCCGACGACAGGAGCCGGAACCTGCGTCATTCGAGCCCGAGTGAGACACTCCAGCCTGGATCACGTCACGGCGCCGGCGGCTTTGTCCCGACTTACTCGGTCCGATCGTAGGAGAACTGGATGCCGGCCGTGCCGCCGGTCTCGATGAACAGGTTGATGAAGGCTGGAACGGTCTCCTTGCGGGCCCAATCGCGCTGCAATTCGCAGAAGAGCTGCGGCACGCTGATCATCTTGCCGCCCGCCTGCTCGATCCGCCGCAAGCCCGCCTCATGCGCCGCAACCGAAGTGCCGCCGACAGCATCGGCGATGACATAGACCTCGTAGCCGGAGACGAGTGCGTCGATCGCCGGGAAGGTCAGGCAGGCCTCGGTCCAGAGCGCCGTCATGATCAGTTTCTTGCGCCCGGTCGCTTCGATCGCCTGGCGGAATTCGACATCCTCCCAGGAATTGATTGTGGTGCGATCGATGGTTGGAATGCCCTTCAGGGCCTTCTGGACCTGCGGGATCGGCGGCTTGTTGAGGCCGGTCTTCACATTCACCGTCGAGTGGACGATCGGCAGCCCATAAGCGACGGCCGCCTTCGCGGCACCGACGATGTTGTTGATCATCAACTGTCGGTCCATCGAGGCGATCGAGTTCACCTGAACCGGCTGATAGTCGATGATGATGAAGGCCGAATTCTGCGGCGTCAGCAGGTGATCCTTGCGCGGGTCGCGAATGGCTTCGCTTGTCATGACGTCATCCTCGCTGTTGCTTTGGCACGCTGACCGGTGCCTTGACGGTGGCGCAGCCGCGCCGGGCGCCCGCGACATCGTCGCCTCAGGGTCCGAACGGGCAGGTCAGCCTAGCACCGCGATTCAGCCCCGGAAGCGTACCGCTCCCGAACTCTGTGTTCTTTCTGGTCGAACAATGGTGCTGTGCATGACCTCGCCATCCCCCACGGTGAGGCTCATAATCGCTGCCCGGAAACTCAGGGCCGATGATACAGCGGCGATCGATCCCGATTCCGCTTGGTCCGTGCGCAAGGGAGACGCCGATGAGCTGGCTACCGACGGAAGACCCCATCACGGGCGATCGAAAATCCTGCGATGCACTCGAACTTGTCGTCGTTCCGCGCGTGCGCGACCTCGGCGGCTTCAATGTCCGGCGTGCGCTGCCACATGGAAGGCGCCAGATGGTCGGCCCTTTCATCTTCTTCGATCATTTCGGGCCGGTGCAGTTCATCGCCGGTCATGGCATGGATGTCAGGCCTCACCCTCATATCGGCCTCGCAACAGTGTCCTACCTGTTCGATGGACGCATCATGCACCGGGACAGCGAAGGCAATGTGCAGGAGATCAGCCCGGGCGCCATGAATCTGATGACGGCGGGACGGGGCATTTCCCATTCCGAGCGCACGCCTGAAACCGATCGCGACGGGACCCACACGATGCTCGGGCTGCAAAGCTGGATTGCGCTTCCTGTCGCGCAGGAGGAGATCGCTCCCTCCTTCCAACATTATGGCGCGACGGATCTGCCGACCATCCAGGACCAGGGCGTGAAGGCGCGGATCATCGCCGGTTCCGCCTTCGGCAAGGCGGCGCCCGTCAGCATGGCCTCTGAGTGGTTCTATGTCGAAGTATCGCTTGGCGCAGGCATGAGCGTTCCGCTCGACGCCGATCATGAGGAGCGTGCGATCTATGTCGTCAGCGGCGAGATCGATATCGCGGGCGACCTGTTCGAAGGCCCGCGCCTGTTGATCTTCAAGCCGGGCGACCGGATCACGGTCCGCGCGACCCAGCCGACGACAATGATGTTCCTGAGTGGCGCTGCGCTCGAAGGTCCCCGTTACATCTGGTGGAACTTCGTGTCATCGAGCAAGGAGCGCATCGAGCAGGCCAAGGAAGATTGGAAGCAGGGGCGTTTCGGGCATGTGCCCGATGAGAGCGAATTCATTCCTCTTCCGGAATAGCCAGGCAGTTCGCAGCGGGCGCGCGGGCGGTTCCCAGCCTGCTTTCAGCCGTCGATGATATCGTCATATTCGGGATGCCTGCTGGCCCAACCCGCCATGAAGGAGCAGCGGAGGACGATCTTTCGCCCACTGGCACGGATGAGATCGAAGGTCCCCTTCGCCAGCCTGGAGCCGATGCCCTGACCTGAAAGCTCCTGCGGTACTTCCGTGTGGGTCAGCACGACACGGTTTGCGTCGAGCCGATAATAGGCCAGGGCCAAGCCTCCATCGACCGCCAGTTCGAAGCGGTTCAGGTCCGGGCGGTCGATGACGATGCCATCCATGGCTTTCTTCCCTCCTTGTCGGTTCACGCAAGTTCGAGGCTGCTCCCTTCCCGGTCACCGGGAACGGAGCAATCCGAACAGGCTGCGGATTTGACGATGTCCGCCTCCCATTGCCAAGGCGAGGAGAAGCCCCCCGAACAGGCCGGCATTCTGGAGAAAGATCACGCTCTGGGGCAGGGGGATCGGGCCCGTATCATTCCAGGGGGCATGAGCAACCACGGTCGCCATCGCGGTAAATCCCGCGAGCAGTCCCGCACCGATCCAACTCGTCCGTGGCCAGACCAGCAGGGCTGATCCGCCCAGCTGCGTCACGATGACGGCGGCCGCCATGAGGGTCGGTAGCGGCAATCCATTATGGGCCATTTCCTGTACTGCGCCGCCAAAGTCGAACAGCTTGCTGAGACCGCTGAAGACGAAGCCTCCGGCCAGCAGCATGCGGGCGAGCAGATATCCGGAATGATGTGTCTCGACCTCGGGCGAAGCCCGGTCGCTGGACGAAGTCGGCACTCGAATAGACATGGGTGTTCTCTCCCTGGGGGATTACAAGAGCTTTCCGGGCAGCATGGTCTTGCGGAAGCCAAATGCGATCAGGATCGATGCGAGCATCAGGATGCCGAGCAGCAGGAACGCGTCGCGATAGGCCAGGACGAAGGCTTCCCGTTGCAGCGTGCGGGCGATGAGGGCGGTAGCTGCCCGCGTCGCTTCGATCTCGGGCAGGCGCGACGAGAACATCTGCGACAGCGTCTCGATCCGCTGCGTGGCCTGGATGCTTGCGGTCGTGACATGCTGGCCGAGCAGGTTCGAATGCACCTGTTCCTGAACCCGGACGAAGGTGCCAACGGCGGCCACGCCAACCGCCGAGCCGACCGTGCGCAGGATGTGAACAAGCGATGCGATCCAGGGAATTTCGCGCAGCGAGATGTCTTCGGTGATCAGGACCATGATCGGAATGGCCAGGAATGGCGCGGCGCTCGACTGCACGACAAGGGGAACGAGAACCTGGCTCGCGTTCCACTGGCTGGTCAGGCCTGCCATCATCAGGAGGCCGACGCCCTGCAGCGCGGCGCCGAAGACAAGCAGGCGGCGCGGATCGACCCTGTAGCAGAGGCTGGCGACGAGCGGCATAAGGAGCAGCTGCGGCAAGGCGGAGGCCAGGAACACGCTGCCGCTCTCGAGCGCCCTGTAGCCCTGCACCCGGGCGAAATATTGCGGCAGCACGAGAGCTGATGACATCACCGCGATGCGCGTCAGGAACATCATGAACAGGCCGAGCCCGGTGTTGCGCCGCCAGAGCAGGCGGGGATCGACCAGCGGATCGTGATGCAGGAGCGCGTGGACCAGGGCGCCGCCGAGGAGAAGCGTGGCCGAGGCCGCCAGTCCGGTAATAAGCCCCGAGGCGAACCAGTCGAGGCGGTTTCCCTGATCAAGCGCAGTGACAAGAGCCGCCAGCCCGAGTGAAAGCGCGATCAGGCTGAAACCGTCAGGCCTTCGAAAGCGCATGTACTTGATCGGATCGCGGGTCAGGCCATAGGACCCGGCGAACAGCGTCAATGTTCCCGGCAGCACGTTCAGCCAGAACAGGTACTGCCAGGTGAAGTGGTCCATCACCCAAGCTTCGATCGACACCGAGAGGCTCGGTGTGAAGGCTGAGATCAACGCATAGAAGGAGAGGCCATACAGGCGCATGGGCTGAGGCAGATGACGCATCGTCACCGCATAGGCCATCGGGATCAGGACGCCGGCACTGAGCCCGCGCAAGGCCTGGAACATCAGCAGGACAGTGAGTGACGGGCTGAACGGCGCGGCCAACGAGAAAAGCGTGAAGAGCAGGGAACCGAGGAGCACGCCGCGGGCCGGGGACAGGATCCCGCGTAGCCAGACCGCGGCTGGGATAGCGGCAACCTCCGCCGTAATGTAGGCGGTCGTGATCCAGGAGCCTTCATCGGCTCCGATCCCGAGCGCGCCCCGAATGTCGGCGAGGCCGATTTCAGTCAAGCGCGCATTCACGAGTGCGGTGAACGTGCCGAGCAAGACCGCCGCGACACCGACCAGTGCGCGCAGGCTCGGTGCGGCCGCGATTGGACGCGCAGGGGCTGCGGGATGGATTGCGGTCGCCATGATCGAGCCTCCCGAGGTTGCGGGTTCAGCGTTGAGCCTGTTCCGGCGCCAACCGGTCGGTGTGGATCGTCGTGACGACCGACATTCCGGGACGCAGCAGCCCCTCCAGTTCCGGAGTGGAGTCGAGCGCGATCCGAACTCCGATACGCTGGGCGACCTTGGTGAAATTGCCGGTTGCGTTATCCGCCGGCAGCAAGCTGAACTCCGCGCCGCTGGCGGGCGACAGACGCTCGACGCGGCCGGTCAGGGCGCGGCCAGGGAAGGCATCGATCGTCACGCTGACGGCTTGGCCTGGCCGGACCTGCGAAAGCTGGGTTTCCTTGTAATTGGCCACGACATGCACCCGTGGCAGCGGCACGATCGAGATGAGCTGCGACCCTGTGCGGACATATTGCCCTTCGCGGACCGAACTCGCGTTGGTGATGCCGTCGATCGGGGCAGAGATCCGCGTGTAGCCGAGATCGACGCGCGCAAGGTCGAGAGCCGCGCGCCGGCTTTGCAGTTCGGCTCGAGCCTGCTGATCCTGGGTTCCAAGCACCGCGAGCTGTTGCCGCTGAACTGCGATTTCAGCCCGCTTCTCCAATAGTCGCGCATCGAAGCGCTTCGTATCGGCTACGGCGAGTTCGAGCCGCTGTGCCGTCGTCCAGCCGTCGCGTGTCAACGCCTCCTGCCGACCGCGTTCCTGAACGGCACGGTCGCGATCAGCCAGGATGGCCGCGATGCCGGCTTCTGTCTGAGCGATGACATAATGCTGCAGCTCGGTCCGGCTTTCGGTATTGCGCAAGGCGGCATCGGCTGCTGCGACGCCGGCTTCTGCCTGTCTGACGCGCGCCGCGTGTTCCGTGTCTTCGATCTCGAACAGTGCGTCACCCGCCTTTACCGGCTGAAAGTCCGCGACCACGACCCGGGTGACCCGGCCCCCGGTTTGCACGCTGACCGGAACGGTGTCGGCTCGAAGATAAGCGTTGTCGGTCGTCTGGTCGGTAAGCCCCGCGATCCAGTGTCCCCATCCCAGCGGGATGACGATGGCAAGCCCGACGCCTCCCACCAGCACGGAGGTGCGGGCGAGGTTGATCAGCGCGCGGCGCGGCTTTCTCTTGTGCTGTGCCGGTTGTTCGCTTGTCTTTGCGGCGGGGCCTTCTGCCGGGCGAAGGCGGGCGACTGCAGCGCTCATGTCGATGTTCCTCACCGGCCAATCTGATCTGCCGGGTGCGGCCCGAATATGGGATCTCAGGGCTTATGATTGAAATGAAACTATGCCATTTGAAGAATGAGTGCTGCTCATATGGCTTCCCCTCGATGAGAGCGGGGCACCTCGTGAGACGAAGGGAGCTGCGGAGCGCTTCGGCTGCCGGCTGTGGTCGCAAGGCAGGCGGCCAGGCTGTCTGGCGAAGGGACGAAGATGAAACCTGCCATTCACAAGCTGCGTGCCGAGGCGGTTTCCCCTGGCGAGCTCGGTTCCGGGGGCAGCTGGCGGTCCGGTCGCGAAGGAGCGCGAGCAAGAGCTCCCCGGTTCTCAATTGGATAAAGCTCGGCCAATGAGCATCCTTCACAAGCTTGATTTGAATCTCATCCGCGTCTTCGATGCGGTCATGGAAGAGCGAGGCGCCTCCCGCGCCGCTGCTCGCCTGGGTTTGACCCAATCAGCCGTCAGTCATTCCCTGAACAAGCTGCGGCGGATCCTCGACGACGAATTGTTCGTACGCGGCCCCGGCAGAATGCACCCGACGCCGCGCGCTGAAGAGTTGGCACAGCCGATCAAGAGCGCACTTCGTCAGATCGAGGCGGCGTTTCACGGGCCTGTATTCGAACCGGGCTCATCTGAGACGCGCTTCGTCATTGCTACATCCGACTATGTCATCGGCGCCCTGATGCCGCCCGTTCTTTCAAAACTGGGACGGATCGGGCCTGGCCTGCGGTTCTGGCTGCGCCCGTTCAATGATCTCAACCTCGTGGAAGAACTCGATCGCGGAACCCTGCATCTCGTCATTGGAGCGTTCGGGCGCGTCCCGTCCCGCCTTGTCATGGAGCCTCTTTTCACAGGACCGAATGTCTGGGTCATGCGGAGAGGGCATCCTGCTGCGACCGGCACCTTTGGTGTGGAGGAACTGGCGGAATTCCCGCATCTCGACATTCTCATCGCCGGCCAAGGCGCAATGACTGCGGGCGGAACAATCGACCAGGAGGGCCTCGAACGGGCCTATGTCAGCAGCAATCCGCTCCAGCTCGAAGCGCTGATGGCGGAGCGTGGCCTGACACGCAAGGTCGGGGCGGTTGTGTCTCATATTCTCACGGTGCCCCCGATTATCGCTGCCACCGACATGATTGCGTTCGTCCCCAAGCAATTGGCGGAGCAGAATCCGGGGCTTGAATTCCGTGATCCGCCCTATCCAAGCCCGGCGCTTCAGATCTCGATGCTGTCCCACCGCACGATGGGAGCACACCCATCGGTTGCCTGGTTGCGGCAGGAATTGGTCCGGGAGCTTGCGAGCCTGTCGGGCTAGGCGTGCTCCGAACGCAATGATCCTGCGGGCCATGCGTGCGTTCGGGGCCTGTGCCGGGCGGCACAGGGGCAGGGGGCAGTCCTCTCCAAGACCGGCGGCCAATCTCCTCGGAAGGGTGAGTTCATTGCCGCGATGGCCCGGGCACAACATGCAGTGTCGTCCCTAGACGTCACTTCCACCCCGTTTCAATTCCCAGGTCAGTATCGCCAGTGCGAGCCGTTCGAGCTCGAGGTCCGTCATCGGATTATGGGCGGCTGCGGCGTGGATCTCACCGGCACGCGCACAAGCACGCAGGTAATCGGCCTCCGAATTCAGCACGATTGGGCGCCGGCCAGGGAACTCGGGAGCGCGGTTTCGGCGGCGCTCTGGTCGTTCGTCACGCATTCCTGATCATCGCGTTTTTGACCGCCATCGATCGCCATCCTCGAATGCCATCATGGTGCGGCGAGAGGTTAGGCTCATCGCTGCCGATGACAACCCTGCGTTGCGATCGTTGGATGGTTTCGTTAATCAAGCACTAACCGCTGGGAATGGCACCATGAACAGCCGCGGCCGTTCGACCTTGACCTTCGCCAGCAAAGCGGGAGCCGCCACGCTTCAGTCGCGCAGTCCCGACGCGATCGGGTTGGCGAACGAGGCGATCGCCGGCAGCAGGCTGAGAACGGTGCCGACGACGAACAGCAGGGCGATCTGCAGGAATTCAGGCTTGTCCAGTGCGATCGTGAGGCGAAGGCCGGTCTGCGCCTCGATCAGGCCTGACAGGACGCCGGCAGCAGCACCACCGAGCAACAGCCCGGCGATACAGCCGAGCGCCATCAGCAGGGCCATGCCGAGCCAGATCACGAGCAGGACGTAGAGCCGGGATGCGCCCATGGCACGCAATACGGCGTAGCGCCGCCGCCGCAGCCCGGTCACCGCAATCAGCAGCAGAAGGATCGAGGCCAGCACCAGCGTCGCATTCAGCGTGGAAGCGAAGACAAGCACACCACGCGCGTCGCCGAGCGAGCGATAGATCCCGACCAGGACTTCGGCGGGAAAGAACGCCATCGTCCCGCCCTGGCGATACTGGCTGCGCAGGGCATAGGCCCCGGCCACGCTGCGCGGCTTGACGACGATCGCGGGCACGCCGGGCACAGGCACGCCATCGAAGGGCGGCCCGATCGTCTCGGTGCCTGCGGCGTGTCCATTGCCGAGCCCGTGAACCTCCCAGACGCTCTCGATCGGTACCAGGATCGCGCGGTCCCAGGGCGATCCGAGCGGCGGCAGGCGGCCGACGATGGTGTAGTCGTGGCCGGCATGGCGGTGTCCGGCCTCGTCCTCATCCTCCTCGCCCGCTTTATGAGTCTGGCCGGCAACACCATGCGACGGCGTGATGCTCTCGCCGAGCCGATAGTCGACATCGGCGCCGATCAAGGCTTCGCGTTCCCTGGCGAAGAGGCGCCCCTCGCTCGGTGTGACGCGGCCCCAGCGCGTGGCAAAGGCCGCGGTCGTGCCGATGATCGGATAGCCACGTGTGACGTCGCCGAAGGCGATCGGCGCGAAGGCGGCGACACGCTCGTCCCGGGCCAGCGACTGCAGGACGCTTCCCTCCATCAGCGGGATCGCGTCGAGCTGCAGATAGACCGTCGACATCAGCAACTGGGTCTGGCTGCCGGGCGCACCGATGAGGAGGGCGAAGTCATCCGCCGCGGCGGCCGAACTCTGCCGCAGCGCCCGCTCCTGCGCGCCGATCGCCACGCCGACTGCAACCGCCAGCGCTATCAGGACGACAATCGCGGCCGCCGTCCAACGCAGGGCGCGAAGATCGGCGAGGATCATTGCGAAGGGGTTCATGCGGCCTGCTTCGCAATCGGAGACGCGGCCTTGATGTCGAGCCGATGCTTCATCCGCGCCAGGAGCGCGGCATCATGCGTGGCGCAAATCAAGGTGGCGCCGGCCTCAACGGCCGCATCGACCAGCAAGGCGCCCACCTCATCGGCATGGGCCGCATCCAGACTGGCCGTGGGTTCGTCGGCGAGGATCATGGCAGGCTGCCGGCAGACCGCGCGGGCAATCGCAACCCGCTGCTGCTCGCCACGTGAAAGTACTCCTGTCCGGCGGCGCAGATCAGTGAGACCCATGCGCGCGGCGACGGTCTTGGCATGCTCCCGCTCGGCCGGGCCAACCCTCCAGGATGAGAAGGTCGTGGGCAGCGTGATGTTGCCAAGGATGTCGAGTTCCGGGATCAGGTGGAAATCCTGGAAGACGGAGCCGAGCGTCGAGAGACGCCAGCGGTCGCGATTGCCGGGCGACAGGGAGGAGATCTCCGTCTCGCCCCATGAGACCCTGCCTGTGCTCGGCACGATCAGCCCGGCAATCAGGTGCAGAAGCGAGGTCTTGCCGGAGCCTGAGGGGCCGCGCAAACCGATATGAGCGCCGGAAGGCACTGTGAGTTCGGGAACGTCCAGCACGCGGAAAGGGCGCCCGTCGCCGCCGCGATGGTCGAGTGTCACGTTTGAAAGCCGCAATGTCCGAGCGGCGGATCGCTCAGGCGAGTGTGAAGCGGGCATCGACGAGTCTGATCTGGCTGACGAAGCCGGTTTCCTGATCCGTGGCCGAGCCTATCTCCAGCCGACCCGACACGACGACCTTGCGACCGGCGCTGACCATTGGCGTGATCTCCTTCATGAAGACGACGACGATGTCGACTGGCCAGTCGGCATCCGATTGGCAGAACGGGCAGATCGCCAGCGGCTCGCGCGTGAGCACGAAGAAGTGGCTTTCCGGCTTCAGCGGAGGCGCCATGTAGCCGGTCAGGCGTACCTCTTGTCCGCGCAGGGCCGTGACGCGGTCCGAAAACTGGAAGCCGAGCACGCCGAAGGATCTGTAGAGGCCGTCGAAGGCGATCGTGGCCGGCTCCGCCGCTCGGACATCCCTGCAAAGCAGGGCCACCGCGAGACCCGTGAGGGTCACGCGGCGGGTGGTCAGCATCTCATGGCGTTGCCGTTGCATCGCTCGTCCCTGTCGGCGGATGGCCGGCCTACTTGCCGCCTTACTTACTTGCCGCCCAGCGCCAGTGCTTCCGCCATGACGCGGAAGACATAGGTGTTGGGCTTATGGCCGCGGAACTTCTCGGCGCCCGGGCCCATCGCAGTCAGGATCACGTCGTCGGCGGAGTGGACGCCGCTATTGGCGTCGAAGGGCAGGTTGCCTGTCCGGCGCGCGGCCAGCGGGCCGGTGCAGTCCTTCTCGTTCGCGATATTGGTCTTGCCATCCGGGCCCTTGACCGCCGGCACGCGTTCGCCGGTCATGTCCGGGCGGCCGGTGTCGCAGGTGTCGGGATAGCTGCCATAGACCACTGCGAGGCGGCGCGAGGTGTCGACCTTGGTGGGGTAGCCGTCCACGTCGAGCGGGCCGTAGTTCGGCGGCACGGAGTCGGCGTAGACGCCGAGCTTGTCGCGCAGGAGCTGGCCCGGACGGTCGTCGTCATAGGTGCCGATGATCGAGATCGGATGGGCGTGATCGGGCACCACGATGATCAGGGTGTCGTTGCGGTCGCCGGCGAAGTCCTTCGCCACCTTCACCGCGTTGTCGAGCATGATCGTATCGAACACCGAACGCTCCCAGTCGAGCGAATGGCTGTACTTGTCGATGCGGGCCGACTCGACCATCAGGAAGAAACCGTCCTCGTTGCCCTTGAGCATGTCGAGCGCAGCCTTGGTTTGCTCTACCACGTCCGGCTGGTCGGGGAACTTCGAAACCGTGCCCTTCTTGGTCAGCCGCAGATCGAACGCGCCGTCGATGTTACCGGTGTTGTAGAGGCCGAGCAGCTTTTTCGAGCCGGCCGCGACAGCCGCGTTCATTTCCGTCTTGGTGGTCGCGAGCGTGTAGCCCGCCTCCTTGAACTTGGCGATGAAGTCGAGCTCATCGGTCCGCTTCGAACCGTGGGTCGCCTTGGACAGGAAGTTCGGGGAGCCGCCGCCCATGATCACGTCGGGCTGCACATCGTGGAACATCTTGACGATGTCGTTGAAATCCGAGCGGCGGCGGGTGTGGGCCACCATCGAAGCCGGGGTCGCGTCCTCGATTTCCGAGTTGGTGACGACGCCGATCGCCATCTTGCCGCGACGCTTGATCACCTCGGCGATGGTCTCGACCTTGGGATGGTCGAGCGTCAGGGCGTTCTTGGCGCAGTAGACGCCGAGTGCGTTGACGCAGGATTTATGGCCGGTGGTGTAGGCATGGGCGGCATTGGCGCTGTCGGTCACGATCGAGTCCGTGCCCGAGGTCGAGATCAGCGCCATGTTGGACATGTCGTCCATGGCGAGCTCGCCATTGTAGCGACCTTCGTCCCAGCCCTTGGAGAGAATGCGGGCCGCGGTGCGGTTGGCGACCGACATGCCGTCACCGATGAAGAGGATGACGTTCTTGGCGCGGCGCGGCTGGGTGGTGGCGAAGACCTCCCATTTGACCGTCGCCTTGTTGGTTCCCTGCTTCGCCTCGACGGTATAATTGCCCGCCGGAAGCGTCGCGCCACGCAGCCACAGCGCCGAATGCTTCTGGCCTTCCTCGTTCTGCATGAAGGTCGTGGCCTTGCCGAAGATTTCGGCGGCCGGCTTGCCGTTGATCGTGACCGCGACATCGGCCGAGGTCGGCGCGTTCGGGAACTCGACCTTGAAGTCGAAGCGCGAGCCCTCGAGGATTTCGGCACGGTTGATGGGATAGATCGTCTGCGCGGCGACAGGGGCCGCAGCGAAGGCGCTGCCAATTGCTACCGCATGCCAAAGCGTTCTCAGTTGCATCCCCAACCTCCGATAATCCGTGATCCCTTGGATGGGGTGAGCTAGTTGCAGCCGCACATGACAGGATGGCGACAGCCCTGCATGTTGTTGAATACCATCCGACCACGCCTGCCCCAACATCAACAGGGCATCCAGGGACGGCCTGCCCGACCGATGCGCGGTTGCACCATTCCGAAGACGGGCGACCTCGACGCCCGCGTCCCGGGCATGAGCGACGCGAGGGCGCGTCCCGAGCCGCCAGCGCGTGCCCCGATGGCCGGCCCGTGTGAGATTGCCAGGGGCCGATCGTGGCTCGACCTCAGGAGGCGCTGCGGTTTCGCCTAGCAGGCGAAGGACAACCTGGCGCCGCCGGATGCTTCGATGGACTGTCCGGTTACCCAGCGGAATTCGTCCGAGAGCACGGCTGCGATCACGGCGCCCACATCGCTGGCCTCTCCGAGACGCCCCAACCCCGTCTTCTCGACGATGGACTGAATGATCTCCGGATAGCGATCGAACGCATCGTCGCCGATCCGGGTCCTGGTGGCGCCCGGCGCAACGGCGTTCACGCGGATGCCGCGGCGGCCGAACTCCTTGGCCATGTAGCGGGTGAGTACGGTCAGGCCGCCCTTCATCGATGCATAGGCGGAATAGCCCGGCTCCATGCCGCTCTGCAGGGTCGAATTGCTCGTCACATTGACGATGGCACCGCCGTCAGCAAGCACTGGAAGCAGAGCCTGGGTCAGAAAATAGGGTCCCTTGAACAGCACCCGCATGAAGGAGTCGAAGAGCTCCTCGCTGGTGTCCTCGAACAGGGCCATCTGTCCGAAGCCCGCATTGTTGACGAGGTAGTCGAAGGAGCCTGCGTTCCATTCGCGCTGCAGCATTGCCGTTGCCTCATCCCGGAACGCCGCGAAGCTGTCGCTGCGCCCGACATCCAGGTGCAAGGGAACCGCCTTGGCGCCCCTTTGCCTCGCTGCCTCGACCACATCGCGCACGCGATCCTGGCGCTGCTGACGCCGACCGCGCGTCGTGTCGCGGTCGGTGTCAGTCGGCGTTCCGGCGCAACGGCCGGTTTGGCACGCCGCAGGGATCGAAGCTCTTCCTTCCCAGGTGAGGGATCGGCTCAGGCCTTGATCGTCGTCGACTCCTGGCTGGTCCGGCCGAACAGGTCCCGCGCCCCGACGCGATAATGCCCCTCTGATTGGGTCGCATGCAGGTAAACGCTCGACAGCAACCCGACCGGGTTGATGACCTGCCACGGCCCGTTTTCCGTCGCGCTCCAGAGCACGTCGAAGAGCTGCGCGCCGCCATGCGCCGCCGGCTCCCAGAACAGCACCGTGTTGCTGCGGCCGTTGAGGCCGCCGAAACGGCGCCTTCAGCCCTGTCGGCGCCTGAGGCACCTCGCCATCGCGCCGCACCAGGGCGACGAGCGCGGCCGAAGGCAGGGGCATGTCGAGCGGCAGCGTGCAGCTCGTCTGTGCCCCGCCAATCTGGAGATGCTCGATCGTCAGAGCTGGCTCCTGGGCGAGTCGCATCGCCTCCAACTCGACCGGGTTCGCCGGCCGCAACGCGCAGCAACGGATCATCATCGAGTCCGATGTGATGCTCCGCGCCACGACGCCGTCTGACTGCTAGAGGCAAGTTCCTCGCACGAGTCACCGTCATTTTTGCCGGTGCTGGCGTTCTCGCACGGGGCGCACGGATCAGGGCGAGGCCTGACGCTGCTGAAATGCAGCCGCTTGCAGGTATTCAGCCTTCCGACTCTGTCCGTGCTCGGGGAAGGCCAATCTCGCCATGCGGCCCATGCGCCGAGCAAGTGCGCCTCATCGGTTTGCGAAGGGGAAGAGCGTGAGCAAGCCATTGCAGTCGAATACGAATCTCATACAATTCTAGCGTGTGGCTATTTCCGGCTGCGCCGGTCATGCCAAGAGCCGTCTTACCCTACGGAAATGTCGATGGATCCCGATCAGGCGGCCAACAGGGCCGAGGACGCGCTTCTTGAGCTCGCACTTGAAAGTTGGCGTTTCCAGAAGCTCTTCGGGCGAGCGTTGTCCAAGCTGGACCCACTGGAAGCAACACGGTTCACGAACCAGCATCGATATTTCCTCGGAAAGGTCGAAAGCTGCCTGGGAGCATCGGGAATGCGCCTGGTGAACCTCGAAGGCCAGCAATTCGACACCGGGACCGCCGCCACGCCCCTCAATATTGCCGATTTTGGACCAGACGACACCTTGGTCGTCGCGGAAACGATCGATCCGATCGTGATGAATTCTGCCGGCCTGCTGCGCATGGGCACGGTCATGCTCAAGAAGGTTGGAAGATGAGCCACTACGTCGGCATTGATCTGGGCACCACCAACAGCGCAATCTGCTCCTATGACGGGGAGACCGTCCAGCTCTACAAGAGCCCCGAGCAGAACGACGTGACGCCGTCGGCGATCGCGATCGACCGGCGCGGCAACCGCTATATCGGGCAGCGGGCCTACGAGAACGCACCGCGAAATCCGGACAGCACTGCCATGCTGTTCAAGCGGCACATAGGTACCTCGACGCCAATCCGCTTGCCCTCCGTGGGCATTACCATGACACCCGAGGAATGCTCTTCCGAGATCCTTCGCACGCTGTTTGGCTATCTGCCGGAGCAGATCCGCAACGACGAGACCGTGGCCACCGTGATCACCGTGCCGGCGGCGTTCAACCAGATGCAGAAGGACGCCACGATCGAGGCTGCGCGCGCGGCGGGGCTCGGCAAGGTGGCCCTGATGCAGGAGCCCGTTGCGGCGGTGATGAGCGTCATGCGCAGTCGCCAGGGCGATGGGATCTTCCTGATCTACGACCTTGGCGGGGGAACCCTGGACATCGCCATCGCCCAGAGCATTGGCGGCCGCGTGAGCCTTCTCGGCCAGGGCGGCATCCAGATGTGCGGAGGACGGGATTTCGATCGCATGATCGTCGACAACCTCGTCATGCCCTGGCTTCAGCAGACCTTTGCGTTGCCCGAGGGGTTCTCGTCCCTGCCCGAATACAAGCTGCTGCGTCGTGTCGCGGAGCGGGCGGTGGAGAAGGCGAAGATCGAGCTTTCCAGCCGGGACAATGCGGTGATCGGGGCACAAGAGACGGAATGCGGATGCAAGGACCTGGCGGGTACCGAGATCTATCTCGACGTCAACATCACCCGGGATCAGCTGGGTGGGCTGATCGAGGGCAAGGTCAAGGAATCCGTCCAGGCGGCGCGTGACACGATCGAGCACGCAGGTCTCACTCCACACGACATCGAACGTATCGTCTTCGTCGGCGGTCCGACCCAATACAAGCCGCTGCGCGAGCGCGTCGCGTTCGAGCTTGGCATCGCGCCGTCAACGGACGTGAATCCGATGACGGCGGTTGCCACTGGCGCCGCCATCTTCGCCGAGGCCATCGACTGGAGCGCGCATAGCCGGGGCCGCAAGAGTTCCAGGGGGAGCGTGAGCGTCGGGTCGACACTGGACCTGACGGTGAATTACGCCGCACGAACTCCGGATCAGAAAGCGAAGATCGCGCTGAAGCTCGGATCACCCGCGGCCCCGGGCTCGTCCTTTCAGGTCGACAGTCTCGACACCGGGTGGTCTTCGGGCCGCGCCGAGATCAAGAACGGCACTGTCATCGAGGTGCCCCTTTCGAAGCGGGGCGAGAATACTTTCAAGATGTTCGTCTTCGATCCTGCCGGAGGGCCACTCTCCTTGGCGCAGGATCGCATCGTCATCACGCAGACGGCCGCTACCATCGACGCCATCCCTGCCTCCCACTCGATCGGCGTCGAGGTCCTGGATACCGTTGGCGACATCGCCAGGCTTCATTACCTGGGGAAGGCCGGAGACCAGCTGCCGGCTCGTGGTGTCCAGCCATTCAAGGCTGCCGAGGCACTTCGCGCGGGAGCCTCCGGGTCATTGAAATTCAAGCTCTGGGAGGGGGATATCGATCATCCCGTCTCGGACAATACGTTCATCGGCCTGTTCGAGATTACCGGCAATGACTTCGTCGATGGCGTCATCCCTGCGGGGGCGCCGCTCATCCTCACCTACGAGATCGGCGATGGAGGGAACATCGACCTGAAAGTCGAGATTCCGGCGATCGGTGGGTCGTTCCAGAGCGACAAGAACTTCTATTCCCGCGCTTCCGGAATGATCGACTACAGCAGTGCCGCGAGGCGCATCCTGGACGAGGCGTCGCAAGCGGCCGAACAGCTTGCGGAGGTCTCTGCCAAGGTCGACGACCCGGCGCTCTCCGAAGCGCGCGAGAGGCTGGAGCTGGCGGCTTCGATCAGTGAACAGGAGAGCGATCCCGAAGTCGCCAAGCAGGCCTCCGACAACGTCCAGAGGGCGAAGAGCCTGCTGGCCTCCGCTCGAAAGGCGAATTTCCGCGTCATTCGCCGCATGGAGTTGGATCAGGTCGTTGCGTTCTTCCACGACATGAGGGCCTTGGCAAAGCCGGCGGAGGTCAGCTCCTTCGAGGCCTTGCAGGCAGCCACGGAGCGTCTGATCGGTACGCCCGGCCATGGGTTCGAGGCCAATCTCCAGGAACTCCGCCGCAAGATCGGCACGATCCTTCGCCGCCAGGACTGGTTCATCGTGGACCGCTTCAAGGACTACGCCTCCGCGCCCCATCTCTTCACCGATCCGAAGATGTTCGAGCATCTCGTTGCCGAGGGGGAGCGCGCCATTGCGGCAGGCGATATCGAGGGATTACGGGCGGCGTTTCACGGCCTCGGTGGCATCCGGATCGTTTCCGCGGAGGCCGACGATCTGATCGCGATGACCAATATCGTGACCGCCTGACATGTCCACGGATCCCTGGCTTCCGATCGGTTTCCAAATCGCGCGCGGCGTAGGCGCTGGCCGCGTGATGCATTCCGGGCCGGGCTGGCAGATCGTCAAGGCGGATGGCGGCGGTCTTGTGCTGCTGATACGCGGCACGCTGCTTCACAGGTGGTTTCAGGATCGGCTGCTCGACGAGGCCGAGGTGTTGAAGGTCACGTTCGGCGAGAATCGGATGGGCGCGATCCTGAGCGAGCGATCGTTCGCGCTCGCGCCCCTGGATCGATGTGCTTCGCCGCGGGACAAGGTGGAGGCACTGTCCTTTGCCGCCGCTATGCGGCAGACGCGCGCTCGCTACCGCGATGGCTCGTTGGAGCGCGCGCTCTATGTGGAGAAGCTGTCGCGGATACTCCCGACCCATGCCGAAGATGCCCTCGCGGGCGACGCGCTCGTTCTGGGTTCGTGGCTGACCGGCGGCTTGCGCGTCTCGGTCGATCCCATGTCCAATGTGCAAAACCTGCTCTCTTGGATGTCGGTCGATCAACTCGCCGATGTGATCCGCGCAGCAGGATTGGAGCCCACCGGCGCCATGTTGATCCCGCGTGCGGAGGCTGAAGCCGCTGAATTCGCCCGAACCGCGGCTGCGAAGGCGAGCGATGGCCGCCTCCGCCTGCCGGGAAGGACGGCGCTCGAGGATTTCTTCAACGACCACGTCGTCGACATCGTCCAAAATCGGTCGCATTACACTGCGCTCGGCATCGGCAACCCCGGCGCGATCGTCCTGGAGGGCCCGCCAGGTTGCGGGAAGACCGTGGCTGTCGAGCGACTGATCGCCCATCTTGGCTGGCCCCATTTCGCCGTGGATGCGAGCAGCGTGGCCAGCCCATACATCCACGAGACCAGCCGGAAGGTGGGGCAGTTGTTCGAGGCCGCGATTGCCGCGGCTCCATCCCTGGTGGTCATCGACGAAATGGATGCGCTCCTGTCCGAGCGCGACGCGGGCGGCGGGCAACATAGGGTAGAAGAGATCGCCGAATTCCTGAGAGCGATCCCGGAAGCGATCAAGGCGGGCGTGCTGATTGTCGGGATGACCAACCGCGTCGACATGATCGATCCGGCGATCCTCCGTCGAGGACGCTTCGACCATGTCGTGAAGGTCGACCACGCTGATCAGACCGAGATGCTCGATTTGTTGCGGGCTCTTCTGGACGGCGTGCCGCTGGCGGATGGCGTGATTCTCGAAACCTATGCAATGCGCCTCGCCGGGCGGCCTCTCTCTGACACCGCCTTCGTCGTCCGTGAAGCTGCGCGACTTGCGGCTCGCGCCCGTATGAGCACCATCGACGATGCATCCTTCTCGAAGGCCGTTGATGCGCTCCCGCAAAGCGGGGCGCCCAAGCCACGCGTCGGCTTTGTCTAGGAGGGGGCGGTGAGTGACATCGACGAAAAGGTGCCTCGAGGGTTCGCGGGATTGACGGCGCTTGCCTCCACGATCTCCGCCGCGCCGACGATCGCGTTGCCGCCAGCTTCCAGCGCGCGCCCCTCTGATCCCGAGGCCCGCTCTCATCAGGGGCGTCGTTCGACTGGTCCTGGATTCTGGACCGGAAGCCGGAAGACGTGGGCGCTCGTCATAGCCGGCATCTGTGTCCTGGCATACCTAAGTGCAAGACCGCAGTCATCGAGCTATGTGCCTCCCTATACGGGTGGTTCGACAACGTCGGCCCTTCCACGAGCAACGCCGCTCCGTAGTTCAGAGTCGATGAAGATCCCGTCTGTCGGTCAGGGTTTGACGTTCTCAGTCGCAGAGATAAGGTATTGCCTTGCGGAGGTGATCAGGCTTGATCATATTGAAGCGATTTCTGACCTAAAGCGCGAGGTGCATATTCGGAATTTGAACTTGCGGATCAATGACTATAATTCTCGTTGTACACGCTATCGCCATCGCGCGTCCGATATGACAATTGCCAAGTCGGACGTTGAAGCGATGCGCGCCGCACTACGATCTGAAGCCGCTGAGCAGATGCTTGCCTGGCGCTGATCAGTTGAAGATCTCGGAAATCCTGTCCGTGCCTGTCTTGAAGAAGGTGCGGATAAGATGTTCCAAGACAGGTACGTTATCGTCGCACCTTCTTGTCGGCTCGCGAGCCCAGGACGAAATGCCCGTCCTCGGTCCAGATGTTGACTTGATGCCAGTCGAGCGCGACGGGCTCATTCGAGCCGAGTATTTTGTGACGTATCAATGTGACGCTGTCATCGCGCACGATGGCCTCACCGAAGCGCAGTGCCTCCCCAGACTGCAGCCTCCTGGCCGTTTCAAGTAGCAGTCGGAGGCCGACGGTCCGCCATATGCGATCGACGAGGTTCGCGTAGATATCGGCTTTGCGCGTGTTGATCGTGAAGGCCGATCGACCATCGCCCAGCATGATCGTATAGGCCGTGCCGGCCGGGAGTCCGCTGGCACCACCCCATCGCAGGCGCGTCACTGCTTCGAGGGTGATGTGATTGTTCTGCCAGGAGACGCCCGTGGACGAGATACTGACCTTGTCCTTGAACAGGGCTCCAATTCCGGCGCTATAGATGAGCCAGCGTTCGAACTCGGCACGGTCGGCTTCCGACTGCTTCTTTTCTTCCTCGGCCTCTTTGAGATAGGCGAGGTCCTGCGTTACTCGGTCGGTGACCGTGTCCAGAAGTCCGAAATGATCGTTCAGGAAGGCGGCGATGCGGGCGGGCGTGTCGACGAAGCCGTACTTATTGTGCAGTGCGATCGCGAGTTCGCGGATCGCGATGGCCAGGTTGTGGGTCGCCAGGTGGTCGATCCCGTTCGCCCTCGCCACGAGCTGGGCTGGCCCGACGATCTCGTTGAAGTTCGCGGCGACCTTCTTGATCTCGTCGATCACGGGGATGACGTGGGCTTCCCCATGGACTGCCACGGCATTGCCACGTGTCACGAGCCTCTCGACGGTTGAGGACTCGGCTTCGATGAACCCCCGCAGTCCAAACTCGTAGGACGCGACAATCTCCTGAATGAAGGCCGGGGCGTGCTCGCTGCCGTCCTTCGTGCCCTTCTGAACCACCATGTCCATGACCTTCACGAGGGTCCGACTCGGGAGCCGATCCAGAACGTCGTTGATGGCCTTTCGGTAATCCCGCTTTCGGGCCTCGAATTCCTCCAGGATGGCCCCCTCGTCGCGGACGGGAGGGAACCCGGCGACCGAGCGATCCTCGTTGATATCCCGCAATACGCCAGCCAGGTCGACGTCCTCCACCGCCAAGGCGAGACGATAGAAGATCGCGGCGGCTTCCTGTGGCGTCCTCGCCTCGGGCTTTGCCTGCGCAGATGCCGACAACAGGTTGGCGCGGGCAAGAGGAGGCAATTCCACCGTCGCTTCTAGCCCCGTCATGCTCGAGAGACCCTCGACGGCGGCAGTGGCCTTTCGCGGAGCGACGCCCGGAAGCCACCCCATTTCCGCAGCTAGCCGCGTCCGGATGTTCAACAGGGTGGATTGGGCCTTCTGGCCCTCGTCGCCATCGGCTACCAGAGCAACTTCATCGGCCAGTTCGATAAGGCGGCTTCGGTTGTCTCTCGTCGTCGCGCCCAAGATGGCGAATGGGTTTTTCTGGAGCGATGTCTTCGGCGACACGAGTTCCTCTGTGATGGTCATTGACCTAGGGGCTCCGAAGAGGCGCCAAGTACTGCGCCGACGATTGCAGCCAGGCTAGCGATTCGACCCGGCACATCCAGCGTATCCCGCAAGGTGGCCGTTGCACCATAGTCTCGCGTATGGCGGCTTTGCCGCGTTTCCTGCGATAGCCGATCTTCACGATGGCGCTTCTGATGCCCGGCCTGATCGCCACCCGCAGCCCATCCTACAATGATCGCAAGGGCTCAGTTGCGTCCAAGGGGAGGGGTCCGTTGCTCCGGAGCGCAGAGAGGGGCCTCTACCTTGGGCGACTGATGAACCTGACCAGCAGCGTTGCTTCACTGCCTTTGATTGTCGCATTCCGGCTCGCCTATGCGGGTAGGGCGCGCTGCCGGAGGGCCGTGCTCGTCCTCCGTGTCAGGCCGCACTCTCTTTGCTGCGCATGTCCTGTTCGCGCGCCAGAACACGCTGCACCGCGAGGAATGGGCACCTTGATGAGCCGTCTGAAGGTGGACGGCAGCGTGCGGCTGCCTCATCATCACCGGAAGGCGCGAACGGTGCAGGCGTCCCAACCTCTAAGTAGAGTCTTGCCTTCCCGTTGTGTCTTGCCGTCCGAGAGGCTGCACGTTTCCCGCAGCAGCTTCGTCGGTGGCCGGTCTCGGCCAGGTCGGCGGATGATTGAGGACCAGGGTTGTGCGATTTGCAGCATGGACAGCGGGTTTTCTCGTCGTTGCCGCTATTGCCGCCACGATCCATTTCTGGTCACCCCACGCGACCGTGCGGGTGACGACGGGAGCGCTTGGCACCGACGCGCAGCGTCTCGTTGGCGCCCTCATCACGGAGACGACCAGGGATCATCCCCGGATCAGACTTCAGCCGCTGCCGGTCAAAGATCTGGCTGCGAGCTCGAAGGCGATCGAAGCTGACGAGGCGGATCTCGCCGTGATCCGCAGCGACGTCTCGCCACCGACCAACGGACAGACGATTGCGATTCTCCGTCGCGATGTCGTCGCCTTCGTTCTGCCGCCGAAATCGCCCGTCGACAGTATCGGCAAGCTTTCCGGCAAGACGATCGCAATTCCGCAGGGGCGTCTGCAGGAGGTCAACGCCGCGCTACTCGATGTCATCCTGGGCTATTACAATGTCGCGCCTCATGATGTGAAGCGGGTCTTTCTCGCGCCTGACGACATGATTGCCGCGGTTCACCAACGGCATATCGCGGCGATCCTTGCCGTCGGGCCGGTTGGGCCGGGAGAGGTTATTGGCGCAGTAAACGCCATGGCGAAGGGTACCGCAGGGACACCGACGATCCTGGCGTTCTCCGACGCCGATGCCTTCAATCGACGCTTTCCGGCCTTCGAATCCTACGATGTTCCCGAAGGCGCGTTCAGATCGCACCCCGCGACCCCCGACGACACCGTGACGACACTCGCAGTGACCTACCGACTTGTCGCGCCCGACACGATGCTCAATCTCGTCGCAGGGGCGATAGGCCGGACCCTCTTCGTCTCCAAAACCAAGCTGATGGCGCTCACGCCCCTGGCGAGCCAGATCGAGGCCCCCGACCCGGATGACAAGAACCCGATCCTGCCCATCCATCCCGGCGTCGCCAACTATCTCAGCAACGGTGAACAGAGCTTCTTCGACGAGTTCCAAGGCTATTTCTATCTTGCCGCGGCTCTCCTCAGCGTCCTGGGTTCGCTGACGACGATCATCCTGGGGCGTGTGAAGATGTCCCGGATGCGCCAGGAGCAGAAGCGGATCGGGCAGTTCATTCAGATTGCGGACCAAGCGCGGGAGGCCGATGCCGAAGGGCTTGAGGCCCTGGACCGTTCCCTTCATCAACTGGTCGATGAAGCCGTCGCGTCCGGGGGGCGTTCAGGCGAGGATGCGACGATGGCCCTTGCCGTCAATCACGCCCGCTACTCCATCACGGCGCGCCGGGCGTCTCTGAGTCCCCAAAGCGGGAAGGCGTTAGCTCTCAAGGCGATGCCTTCGTAGGCGCGCTCGTGTCAGGTTCTACGCGGCGGGAGCCTGGTCGCCGGGGTCTCGTCGCGCGCATGCGCATGGCCTATCGCCGTGCCTGATGAAGAGATCGTGGCCATGTCCAGCGCGTGTTCGATGCACAGGTGGGCGTGGAGCGCACAACGGCCGGAGGTTGCCCGCCGTTGTCATCGCTTCGTCCGCGGCGCGCTTCATCCAATCGAGGCCGCGACGCTCAAGCCTCTTGGTCACCGCGCAGCTGATGCGTCACGCCCCGACAGCGTCACTGACGCACTTCTTAGTGAAGCTCGACTTCGCGGCGCCCGACAGTTTTCGTTCGGCGGCAGTCACGTCGCACGCTTTAGCAGCGTCGCTTTCGCATTTTTTCATGAAGCTCGTCAGTGCAGCATCGGCAAGCTTCTTGTCGGCGGCGGAAGCCTTGCAAGTATCCCTCCAGCGTGCGGCAGGTTTCGACAGCATCAAGACAGACATGTAAGAGGAGAGGGCTGGCCGAGTGCCGGAACTCGGCGAAGGTCGTTCCAGATGGCCAATGCATGTTCCGCCGGTATCGATACCGGATTCGCCGCGCTGGTGAGGTTGCCCCCCCCAATTTTTTATCCAGCGCTGAGTTCGTTTATGGCGGTTGTGGATACCGTTCTGGCTGGTGAAGCGCTATGCGACAAGCACAGCACCAGAGCCCATCACGACCGCGCAGCGGATGAGCCGTAGGTGTGGATGAGTCGGCGTTCGTGGCGGACCACGAGCGCTTTGGAAGTGCCTTGGCCAGAAATTCAGGCGCTCCCTGACGCTGTCTGCTTCCGGACCGCGTCGCAACGGCGGCACCTTTATGGCTCGCCCGTTTCAGATCCTGCCTGCTCAGGCCGTTCAGCCGTCCGCGAAAACCAAAAATGAACGACTGGGGGACCTCGGGAGCGCTCGGTTCTTCAAATGAAAGGCGCCCGGCCGGGACCGGGCGCCCTATCGCTGATTGCGGAACTCGACCTACTACAATCGCGGCAACACTATGCCCCGATTTTCAGCAGTATCAGTACTCTGCGTGCTACGAGCAGCCAGTTGTACTACCGCAGGTGTTGCACTTCAGGCAGGTGCCGTTGCGGACCAGCGTGAAGTTGCCGCATTCGCCGCAGGAATCGCCGACATAGCCCTTCATGATCGCTTCGGCGCGACGCTCCGAGGCTGTCGGCTGGCCGGCGGGAGCCGCGAAGCCGAGCTTGGCCAGTTCAGCTTCGCCCACGGCCTCTTCTTCGGCGTCCGGCTTCAGCGCAGTCGCGCCTGCGGTGGCGAAGGAGGTGACGTTGCTGCTGCTGCGGGCGACGGTCTCGTGGACGATTCCGCCCTGGATGGCGAGCAGGTTGATCGGCTTGCCACGGCGGAAGCCAGTCGAGGCCAGCGGGGTCGAGGTGATCGGACCGATTGCATCCGGCGCCTTGTCCTGGCCGACGCCGCCGCCGATCACGTCATGGCCGATCTCGCTCGGGTCGACATGGGCGAGGTCGTTGCGCGAGAGATAGCTGATCGCCAGCTCGCGGAAGACGTAGTCGAGGATCGAGGTGGCGTTCTTGATCGACTGGTTGCCCTGCACGAAGCCCGAGGGCTCGAAGCGCGTGAAGGTGAAGGCCTCGACATATTCCTCCAGCGGCACGCCGTATTGCAGGCCGAGCGAGACCGCGATCGCAAAGTTGTTCATCATCGCCCGGAAGGCCGCGCCCTCCTTGTGCATGTCGATGAAGATCTCGCCGAGGCGTCCGTCCGAGTATTCGCCGGTGTGCAGGTAGACCTTGTGCCCGCCGACGACGGCTTTCTGGATATAGCCGGTGCGACGGTCCGGCATCTTCTCGCGTTCGCGCTTGCGTTCGATCCGTTCGACGATGCGCTCGACGATCTTCTCGGCGACATGGGTGGCGCGTGCCGCCATCGGCTGCTGGTGCAGCAACTCGACGGCGTCGTCGGCGTCGTCATCCTCGTCCGAGATCAGGGCCGAGTTCAGCGGCTGCGACAGCTTCGAACCGTCGCGGTAGAGGGCGTTCGCCTTCAGGGCCAGCTTCCAGGAGAGCAGATAGGCGCTCTTGCAGTCCTCGACGGTGGCGTCGTTCGGCATGTTGATGGTCTTCGAGATCGCGCCCGAGATGAAGGGCTGCGCCGCCGCCATCATGCGGATGTGGCTCTCGACGGAGAGATAGCGCTTGCCGATGCGTCCGCACGGGTTCGCACAGTCGAAGACGTTGTAATGCTCAAGCTTGAGGTGCGGCGCGCCTTCCAGCGTCATCGCTCCGCAGACGTGGACATTCGCGGCCTCAATCTCGGCCTTCGAGAAGCCGAGGAAGGGCAGGAGCTCGAACGACATGTCATTCAGCTTCTCGGCCGGGACCTTGAGCTCATTGACGAGGAAGTCCTCGCCCAGCGTCCACTTGTTGAAGACGAACTTGATGTCGAAAGCGGCCTTCAGGTCCTTCTCGACCGCGTCGATCTTGGCCTGGGGGAAGCCCTTGGCCCGGAGCGAGCCGTGATTGATGCCAGGAGCCTGGGCTAGCGAGCCATGGCCGACGGCATAGGCCTCGATCTCGGCGATCTCGGCCTCGCGGTAGCCGAGCGAGCGCAGCGCGTCGGGAACGGCGCGGTTGATGATCTTGAAGTAGCCGCCGCCGGCCAGCTTCTTGAACTTCACCAGCGCGAAATCGGGCTCGATGCCGGTGGTGTCGCAATCCATGACGAGGCCGATCGTGCCGGTCGGCGCGATCACCGTCGTCTGAGCATTGCGATAGCCATACATCTTGCCGAGCGAGAGGGCCTCGTCCCAGACGGCGCGGGCGCGTTCCGACATGGTGGCGCTCGAGCCGCCGAGACGGGCGAGCGTGCCATGGTCGAGCGGCACCGGCGTAACCTGCAGGCCTTCATAGCCCGAGGCCTGCCCATGAGCGGCGGTGCGGTGGTTGCGAATGACGCGCAGCATGTGGCTGGCGTTCTTCTTGTATCCGGGGAAGGGGCCAAGCTCGCCCGCCATTTCGGCCGAGGTCGCATAGGAGACGCCGGTCATGATCGCGGTGAGGGCGCCGGCAAGCGCGCGGCCTTCCTCGGAATCATAGCCGAGGCCCATGGTCATCAGCAGGCCGCCGATATTGGCATAACCCAGGCCGAGTGTGCGGAACTCATAGGACAGCTCGGCGATCTCGCGGCTCGGGAACTGCGCCATCGTCACCGAGATCTCGAGTACGACGGTCCAGAGCCGGCAGAGATGCTCATAGGCGGCGACGTCGAAGCTCTTGGTCTCGCGGTCGTAGAACTGCAGCAGGTTGGCGGAGGCCAGGTTGCAGGCGGTATCGTCGAGGAACATGTACTCCGAGCACGGGTTCGAGGCGCGGATGCGTCCCGAGGCCGGGCAGGTGTGCCAGTCGTTCATCGTGGTGTTGAAGTGCAGGCCGGGATCGGCGCTCGCCCAGGCGGCATAGCCGATCTTCTCCCAGAGATCGCGGGCCTTCAGCGTCTTCAGGACCTTGCCGGTGGTGCGGGCGGTGAGGTTCCAGTCCGCATCCGCTTCCACTGCGCGCAGGAAGTCGTCGGTCAGCGAGACCGAGTTGTTCGAGTTCTGGCCGGAGACAGTCAGATAGGCTTCCGAATCCCAGTCGGTGTCGTAGATGTCGAACTGGATGTCGGTATAGCCCTGGCGGGCGAACTGGATGACGCGCTTGATATAGTTGTCCGGCACCATCGCCTTGCGGGCGAGCTTGACCTCGCGCTTCAGGGCCGGGTTCTTCTCGGGGTCGAAGCAGGAATCGCCGTCGCCTTCGCAGTTCACGCAGGCCTTCATCACGGCCTTCATGTGCTTCTGGACGATCTTCGAGCCGGTGACGAGCGCAGCGACCTTCTGCTCCTCGCGGACCTTCCAGTCGATATAGGTCTCGATATCGGGGTGGTCGACATCGACCACGACCATCTTGGCGGCACGGCGCGTCGTTCCGCCCGACTTGATGGCCCCGGCGGCGCGATCGCCGATCTTGAGGAAGGACATCAGCCCGGAGGAACGGCCACCGCCGGCGAGCTTCTCGCCTTCGCCGCGCAGCATCGAGAAGTTCGAGCCGGTGCCGGAGCCGTATTTGAACAGGCGCGCCTCGCGCACCCAGAGGTCCATGATGCCGCCTTCGTTGACGAGATCGTCGGCCACGCCCTGGATGAAGCAGGCATGCGGCTGCGGATGCTCGTAGCTCGACTTCGACTTCACCAGCTTGCCGGTCTTGAAGTCGACGTAGAAATGGCCCTGGCCGGGGCCATCGATGCCATAGGCCCAGTGCAGGCCGGTATTGAACCATTGCGGCGAGTTCGGCGCGACGCGCTGGGTGGCGAGCATGAAGCGCAGCTCGTCATGGAAGGCGGCGGCATCCTCTTCCGAGGAGAAATAGCCGCCCTTCCAGCCCCAATAGGTCCAGCAGCCGGCGAGGCGGTCAAAGACCTGCTTGGAGGAAATCTCGGAGACGTAGCGCTCGCTCTCGGGGAGTTCGGCAAGCTTGGCCTCGTCGGGAACCGAGCGCCAGAGGAAGGAGGGAACCTCGTTCTCCTCGACGCGCTTCAGCGCTGCGGGCACGCCCGCCTTGCGGAAGTACTTCTGCGCGAGCACATCGCTCGCCACCTGGGACCAGGCGTCGGGAACCTCGATGCCTTCGAGGCGGAAGACGATCGAGCCGTCAGGGTTGCGGATCTCGCTGACAGCCGAACGGAAGGGAATCGCGGCGTAGGGCGACTGTCCGGTGGTGGTGTAGCGGCGCTCGATGCGCATGATCTTGGTCCCCAATGCATGCCGCGGGCGAAAATGCCCCGCGCGGCCGGTTGATCACCGGCTCCTGATGTCAGCCCAACTCGGTTTGATGCCCCTGGATTCCGCGGCGGTGTTTCCCGCCGTCGGCACTCCGGACGCCACCAGACAGACCGCACGCCACCGTTCGCCGCTGCCAGGGATGGCATGCCACGCGGTGATCACCTCGACCCGTCCGGGAACTCTCTCGCGGGTGTCGAAGGCGTCTCCGCCAGCCGTCACGCGACTGACAAAAACTAGTCCCGACTGGGGTGGTCCGTCAAGGATTAGTGCGCCGCAAACCCTGTGGACACGACATCTTGTGTGTATCTGTGTGTTCTGGGGATAAGTTTCAAGCTGCCAGCTAAGCACCCGGAATCACGGGCGGAATCGGTGCGCTTGAGCGAAGGGTGGACGATCCCGCGGGCGGCGGAAAGCATAAAATTCGCGGCAGTCATAGTTGACCATAGGTGAATGGGCCAGCCGCGCCTGACCATCGCAAGCGCCATCTACACAGCCTGCGCCAAGTGTCTGGAGACAGGAGATCTTCGCGTTTCGAACCGTGCCTGGGGCGTGTTCGCAAGGTGGCCGAATCATGGCGGCCTGCATTCCGGAAACGCGCGCTCCCGACGAATCTGCCGTGAATCTTCCTGCGGGCTGGACAGGGCGGGATGCTCTCGCCATAAGTCGCGCGACGCGGACCACGGCGGACGAGAGCCATGAAGCAAACGCTGCTGCAGATCTTTACCTGGTGGAACGGCCAGACCATTGGCACGCGCTTCCACACCTGGCGCTTCGGCGAGAAGGTCGGCCAGGACGAATTCGGCAATACCTATTACCGCACCAAGGGTGGGGTGAAGGACAAGGCGCTGGGCCTACAGCGGCGCTGGGTGGTCTATAACGGCCTGGCCGAAGCTTCGACCATTCCGGCTGGCTGGAATGGCTGGTTGCATCACACCGTCGATATCGCTCCCTCCGAGGAGAGCTATCAGCCGCGCGACTGGCAGAAGCCGCACCAGCAGAATTGGACGGGAACGGCCATGGCCTATCGTCCTCAGGGCTCGACCCTGGCTGAAGGCGAGCGCCCGCCCGCGACGGGCGACTACGAGGCCTGGACGCCCGGGCGCTGAAGCCTGCACGATCTGTTTGAGAAAGGGGCCGCCGGCGAATGAACGCCGGCGGCCCCTTTCGATTCAACGGAGTGCCCGTTTCGCGTCAGTCGGCCTTCGGCAATCGCTGCATGAAGGCATCGACGCGTTCCGCGATCTCGCCGGAATGGGTCTCGAGCGCGAAATGGCCGGCATCGAACAGATGCACCTCTGCGGCCGGCAACTGCTCCTTCAGATAGTCGACGCCCGCCAGCATGAAGAACGGATCGTTCTTGCCCCAGACAATCAGCGCGGGAGGCTGGTGTCGGGCGAGATAGGCCTGCCAGGCCGGGTAGGCGGCAAAATTGCTCTGATAGTTGTGGAGGAGCCGCAACTGGATGTCCTGATTGCCTGGGCGGTCCAGCCCGGCCTGATCATGGCGCCAGGCATCCGGCGAGAGCCGCTCCAATCTGGTCGCGCCATGCGTGTACTGGAACTTCGTGCCGTCGGCACCGAGCAGATTGCGGAAGGGCTTTTCGGTCTCGGGCGTCCAGTTTTGCCAGAACGGCTCCATGTCACGGCGGGCCTCCGCGCTCCAGGCGCCTTCATTGGCGACGGCATTCTGAACGATCAGCGCGCGAATGCGCTCGGGATGTTTGAGCGCGAGGCGAAAGCCGATCGGGCCGCCGTAGTCCTGGATATAGAGCGCATAGCGGGTGAGGCCGACCTGCTCCGTGAAGCCCTCGATCACCTCAGCCAGCCTGTCGAAGGAGTAGGCGAATTCGCTCGGCGCGGGCGCCGAGCTGTGACCGAAGCCGGGATAGTCAGGCGCAACGACGCGGTAGCCCTTGGCGAGCAGCGGCAGCAGGTCGCGGAACATATGCGATGAAGACGGAAAGCCGTGCAACAGCAGGATGGCGGGAGCATCCCGAGGTCCGGCCTCCCGATAGAAAATGTCGAGGCCCTGTATCGTGGCGGTGCCGTAGCGGACCGCGACCGACGGGGAGAGGACGGGCGCAATGGGCTGTGCGGTGGACATGAGTGGGGCTCCGAACATGAGAAACGTGGCGAGCGCGGCAGAACTGACGAGAGTTCGCATTTCGAGTCCGTAACCTGTCAATCTGTCGTTCAACGGTGTCATTTGACGCGTAACCTGTCAATGACTAAATTAGAGGTTACAAACGGCACTCACCTGCGCCAACCGGAGCGGCCCATGTCTGCGAGCCCGACCAATGATGATTTCCGGGATGGCTTTCCCTTCATGGGCGGCCGGCCCTGGCTCGATCTGCTCAACACCACGCCGCTGACCGAGACTGGACCGCGGGATCTGCTCGGCGAGCCGCACTCCATGGCGGTGTGGCTTGCCGCGGCTGGGCTGGGGGAGGCGGAGACGCCTGAAACCGGGTGTGAGCTCAAGAGCTTGCGGGAAACCCTTCGCCCGACATTTGACCTGTTGCGGCAGGGCAAGCCGCTGCCGGAAGGGTCTATCGATGCGATCAACCGCCTGCTCGTGCCGGCGACCGAGCGTTATCGGTTGCAAAGGGGTGACGAGGGCTACGCGCTAATCTCCGTGGCCGATCGGGGCGTCGGAGCGGCGTCGAGGATCTCGCTGGATTTCGCCCGCTTCGTCTGCGACCACGAGCCGGCTCGGCTCAAGCACTGCGCCAACCATGACTGCGTGATGGTGTTCTACGATCGAGGGCGAAACAACACGCGGCGCTGGTGCACGATGAGCACCTGCGGCAACCGCGACAAGGTCGCCCGCTTCCGGGCGCGCAAGAGCCAATGATGCGGTGCCGCCGCAGGCGTCACTGTGGCCCCGCTGCCCTTTTTCCGCTGCGATTGCCGTGTTAAGCCGCAGCCCCCGTCTTCTGGCGGGAGGGGAGATTCGTAGCAGAAGATGCGGTCCGTCAGCAGATTGTCGAAGGTCGCGGCCCTGGCCGCTCCAGCTCTCGCGGCCCTGATGGCCGCCCAGCCTGCGAAGGCCGACCGCATCCGCAATCCGACGGCGGTTTTTGCGGGTCTCGACAAGATCACCGGTCGGATCATCTCCTTCGAGGTGGCGATTGACGAGACCGTTCAGTTCGGTGCGCTGCAACTGACGCCGCGCGTTTGCTGGACCCGCCCGCCGACGGAGAACCCGCAGACCACCTCCTTCGTCGAGGTGGACGAGGTGACCTTCTCGAACGAGTACCGGCGCATCTTCACGGGCTGGATGTATGCCGCGAGCCCTGGTCTGCATGGCGTCGAACACGCGATCTATGATGTCTGGCTCACCGACTGCAAGGGCGGTACCGAGCTCGTGGTCGATCCCAAGGATCCGGAAGCGCCGCCGCCACCGGAAGAGCGCAGGCCGCGCACGCCGCCACGCGACGTCAACCAACTGCCGCCGGGCACCCAACTGCCTCCTGGCACCCAGCTTCCCCCCGGACAGCGCATGGATGTGGCTCCGCCGCGTGGTGTGCCGGTTGAGCCGCGTCAGGCGCCGAGCCAGCGCTTCTTCCCGACCAATCCTGTTCCTGGACGTGATCCCGCCGGCAATAACTGAGGCAGGGGCAAGAGCATGCTGCGAAAAAGTGGCAACGGTTTTTCGCATAAAGCAGGCTCTAAACTATAAGAGTTGATCACGCTGTATTTGGACAATTTCGTTCAAACGCAGCGTGATCAAGGGCTGAACTCAGATCAGCTCAGTCAGGGCCTCGCGACCGGCGATGTCCTGGCCTTTTGGCCAGCTCCACCATTCCGCGTCATGGGCGATCGCGGCTTCGAGCAGCATGCGATAGGCCTCGCGTGGCACTTCCTGTGTGCCGAACTGGGCAAGGTGCGTGGTCTGGAACTGGGCATCGAGCAGGCGGTAACCGCCGCGCTTCAGCCGGGCCACCAGATGGACGAGCGCGACCTTCGAGGCGTCAGTCGCCCGATGAAACATGCTCTCGCCGAAGAAGGCTGCGCCAAGGGACAGGCCGTAGAGCCCGCCAACCAGCTTTCCATCGCGCCAGCATTCGACGCTGTGCGCGTGCCCGAGTTCGTGAAGTGCGCCAAACAGCTCCCTGATCCGCGTATTGATCCAGGTATCGGGCCGGTCCGGGCGCGCTTCGGCGCAGGCCGCGATGACCTGTTCGAAGGCGGTGTCGACCCGGATCTCGAAGGGATCGGCGCGGAGCTTACGGGCAAGGCGTGAAGGCAGATGGAAGTTCGCGAGCGGGATCACGCCCCTGACCTCGGGCTCGACCCAGAACAGGTTTGGATCGTCGGCGCTCTCCGCCATCGGGAAGATGCCGGCTGCATAAGCGCGCAGCAGGATCTCCGGCGTGATCACGGGCGAGCGTACTGGCGCTGAACGAGCCTTCATGTGCAGATGGGAGCGTGAGCGCGGCGCCAAGTCAAACGCGAAAGCTGCGCTCTTTCGTCATGGCCGCTCCCATCGCGACCGTCCCTGTCACTGTGGCGGGGCTGGCGACCGAGACATCGCAGGATGTCGATGCCCGCCATCGGGCGGGCATGACAGGCCGTGACCGGCGCTATTGTCCCTCGGGCCCCATGCCGCCCGCGGCCAGGAACTTTTCGAGCCAGTGGATATTGTAGTCGCCGTTCAGGATGTCGGGATTGCGCACGAGCGTGCGGAACAGCGGCAGGGTCGTGTCGACACCGTCGACGACGAACTCGTCGAGCGAGCGGCGCAGCCGCATCAGGCATTCCGCCCGGTTGCGACCATGGACAATCAGCTTGCCGACCAGAGAGTCGTAATGGGGCGGGATCGAGTAGCCCTGATAGGCCGCAGAATCGACGCGGACGCCAAGCCCGCCCGGCGTATGGAACGAGGCGATCTTGCCCGGGGAGGGGCGGAAATTCGCCGGATGCTCGGCATTGACGCGACACTCGATGGCGTGGCCCTCGATGATGATGTCGCTCTGCTTGAGCGAGAGCGGCGCCCCGGCGGCGATGCGGATCTGCTCGTTCACCAGATCAATCCCGGTGATCATCTCGGTGACCGGATGCTCGACCTGGATGCGGGTGTTCATTTCGATGAAATAGAACTCGCCATCCTCGTAGAGGAACTCGATCGTGCCGGCGCCGAGATAGCCGAGATCGGCCATCGCCTTGGCGCAGATCGAGCCGATCCGGTCTCGCTCGCCGGCATTGAGCGCGGGCGAGGGGCCTTCTTCCCAGACCTTCTGGTGGCGGCGCTGCAGSGAGCAGTCGCGCTCGCCGAGATGGATGGCATGGCCGCGGCCGTCGCCAAGGATCTGGATTTCGATGTGGCGCGGCTTCTCGAGATATTTCTCGATATAGACAGCGTCATCGCCAAAGGCGGCTTTGGCCTCGGTTCGCGCCGTCTGGAGCGCCACGACGAGATCATCCTCGCTGCGCGCCACCTTCATGCCGCGCCCACCGCCGCCGGCCGCGGCCTTGATGATCACGGGAAAGCCGATATCGCGCGCGATGCGCAGGGCTTCCGCATCCTCGCTGACGCCGCCCTCCGAGCCGGGGACGCAGGGAATGCCGAGGCGCTTGGCCGTACGCTTGGCTTCGATCTTGTCGCCCATCACCCGGATATGCTCGGCCTTGGGACCGATGAAGGCGATGTTGTGCCGCTCGAGAATCTCGGCGAAGCGGGCGTTCTCCGACAGGAAGCCGTAGCCGGGATGGACCGCATCGGCGCCTGTGATCTCGCAGGCCGCGATCAGGGCCGGAATGTTGAGATAGCTCTCGCGGGCGCTCGGGGGGCCGATGCAGACGCTCTCGTCGGCGAGGCGCACATGCATGGCATTGGCATCCGCGGTCGAATGGACCGCGACGGTCGCAATGCCGAGCTCCTTGGCCGCGCGCAGGACGCGCAGCGCGATCTCTCCGCGGTTGGCGATCAGGATCTTGTCGAACATCTTCGGCTCGTCCGCGCCCGCTGCCCCGCTCACTCGATCACCAGAAGCGGCTCGCCGTATTCGACCGGCTGCCCGTCCTCGACCATGATCGCCGTGACCTTGCCGGCGCGCGGCGCGACGATGTCGTTGAAGGTCTTCATCGCCTCGACGAGAAGGACCCGCTCACCCGCCTTTACCTCCTGGCCGATCTCGACGAAGGGCTTCGCTTCAGGCGAGGGGCGGCGATAGGCGGTGCCGACCATCGGGGAGGGCACGGTGCCGGGGTGGGCGGCTGCCGACTTGACCTCGACCGGCGCGGTCGCGACCGGTGCATGGGCCATGGCCGGGGCATGCGAGGCGACGGGCACCTGCACGGTTGCGGAGATGGTGCGGGCCACACGGACGCGCAGATCACCCTTCTCGACCTCGATCTCGGACAGGTCGGTCTCGTTGAGGAGCTGCGCGAGTTCGCGCACCAGTTCGGGATCGATCGGGCTCTTGGTCGCCATGGCGGGTTTCACCGTCTTCGTCGTCTTGGTTGAGAGGATGGGCAGCCGCGAGGCGCCACCCTGCTGGATTGAGCCGGCCCGTTCAGGCCGCCGTCTTTTCCGCGCGCTTCTGGAGAAGCGGCACGATCGCGTCGAAAGCAAGGTCGTAGCTGGCGACGCCGAAGCCGCAGATCACGCCAACGCAGACCGGTGCCATGTAGGAATGGTGCCGGAATTCCTCGCGGGCGTGCACGTTGGAGACATGGACCTCGATGGCGAGGGCCTCGGTGCCCTTGATCGCATCGCGCAGCGCGACGGAGGTGTGGGTGTAGGCGCCGGCATTGATGATGATGCCGGCTCCCGCCAGCCCTGCCTGCTGCACGCGGGTGACGAGCTCACCTTCGAAATTGGTCTGGCTGAAGGTCAGCTCGACCCCGGCAGCGGCGGCCCTCGCCTTAAGGCGTTCCTCGACGCCGGCGAGCGTCACCGAACCGTAGGTTCCGGGCTCGCGGGTGCCGAGCAGATTCAGATTGGGTCCGTTCAGGACGTGGACGGCGACCATGGCTCGCGTTGATTCCTCAAGCCGCGAAGCTGCGGCGTCGGCGTCGTCTTAACCGGAACGGCGGGACAGGGGAAGCCTGTGACGCCGGCCTGCGATGAGAGCCACCACAGGCCGGCCGGTTTCATCAGCCGCTGCAGGTGGCCTTGCCGCATTTGCGGACGGCTTCGATCTTCTCCTTCAGCGCCGCGGCGCCAACGGCGCCGAAGACAACTTCGTCACCGATGATGAAGGCCGGAGTGCCGGTCAGGCCGAGCCGATCGCCGAGTGCGACCGTGGACTCGATCGCGGCGCGGGTTGCAGGCGCGTCCATGTCCTTGCGGGCGCGCTCGACATCGGCGCCGGCGTCCTTGGCGATCTCCAGCGCCTTGGCGCCGTTGATCCGGCCCTTGGTCGCCATCAGCTTGTTGTGGAAATCCCAGTACTTCTGGCCCTGCAGCTGGTTCTTCACGGCGATGGCGACACGGCTCGCCTCGACCGAATCGGGGCCGAGGATCGGGAAATCCTTGATCACGACGCGCAGCTTCGGGTCGTCCTTGGCGAGGGTGCGGACATCGTCGAGCGCCCTTTTGCAGAAGCCGCAATTGTAATCCATGAACTCGATCAGGGTGACATCACCCTGCGGATTGGCGGCGATGATCGATGTCGCGGGATCGACGAGGTTCGCCTTTTCGCTGGCGACGGCGCTGCGCTGTGCCTCGGCCTGAGCGACCTGATTGCGGCGCTCGAGTTCGACGAGCGCTTCCTGGATCAGTTCAGGGTTCTTCAGCAGCGTCTCGCGAATGAGATCGGTGACGGCCTTGCGCTGTTCGGGTGACAGGGGCTGTCCCTGCGCCTGAACCGGAGCGGCGGCCAGGGTTACGGCGAGGCCGAGCCCGCCCAAGACCAGACCCGCGCGCCTGATTCCGGCGAAGGCCGGGCGGAGCAGGGTGAACAGAGCCATGTCGTCATCCTTTCGGGCTCGCCGGCCCTTGGCCACGGCAAGCGTTGAACCGGTCATCTTGCGCCCCTTCTCCGCTCTCGCGCGGGCAGCGTCAATTCACAGCTTTGCCAGCGGTTGCGGCGGGAGCATGACCTGACCTGTGCGCAGCGTCGCTCAACACCATTGCGAATGCGATGGTCGGTCACCTCCTGTCGCCGAGTTGGAGACGGGGCAGGCGCAAGCCGGCCTCTCGAAGGAGGCCCCCGGTCGTCGTCTGTGCCACAAACGGCTTCCCACGCTCCCTCCTGATGCTCTAGGGCACTGCTTCAAGTGGCGGGCGGGGCTCCGCCGGTTCCCGACGCGAGATCTGCATGACAACCGATGTTCACCGCCTAGCGACGCCGCCCGCGCTCTCCGCTCGTGCGGCCGAGGTCGCACCCTTCATCGTCATGGACGTGATGAACCAGGCCGCAGCGATCGAGCGGGCCGGTGGTTCGGTCGTGCATATGGAGGTCGGGCAGCCTTCCGCGCCGACACCGGCCAGCATCCGCGCTGCAGCGGCGCGCGCGCTCGAGCATGGTCGCATCGGCTATACGCAGGCGCTCGGCACCGACTCTCTCAGGGCGCGTATCGCGCGCCACTATCAGGACGCCTATGGCGTCAGCATTCCGGCCGATCGTGTCATCGTGACCACCGGTTCGTCGGGTGGCTTCATTCTCGCATTCCTCGCCTGTTTCCAGCCGGGCGCACGCGTCGCGATCACGGCGCCGGGCTATCCGGCCTATCGCAACATCCTGACCGCGTTGGGGCTGGAACCGGTCGCGATCGAGGTTGGCCCGGAGACCCGCTACGCGCTGACCCCGGACCTGATTGCGAAAGGTCACGCCGAGCGCCCGCTCGCGGGCGTCCTGACCATGAGCCCCGCCAATCCGACCGGCGTGGTGATGGCACCAGACGCGATCGCTGCCGTCGCCGCTGAATGCCGCCGGCTTGGGTTGTGGTACATTTCCGACGAAATCTATCACGGCTTGACCTATGAGACGCCCGCGACGACGGCGCTGAGCGCCGATCAGGACGCGATCATCGTCAATTCGTTCTCGAAATATTACTGCATGACGGGCTGGCGCGTCGGTTGGCTCGTGGTGCCGCAGCGCATGGTGCGCACGATCGAGCGGTTGCAGCAGAATTTCTCGATCTCGGTGCCGTATCTCAGCCAGGTGGCGGGTGAGGCGGCCTTCGATGCGACTGCCGAGTGCGAGGCAATCAAGGCCGGCTATGCCGCCAACCGCGCCTATTTGCTGAAGGCTTTGCCTGAAATCGGCCTGGGCGATTTCCTGCCTGTCGACGGGGCCTTCTACATCTATCTCGACATCGGACGATATTCGAACGATTCCATGGCCTTCTGCCGCGATGTGCTCGAACAGGCTCATGTCGCGATCACCCCCGGCCTCGATTTCGACGGGGGGCGTGGCGCACGCACGGTGCGACTTTCCTTCGCCGGTTCGCTGGCTGAATGCGAGGACGCGGTCTCGCGCTTGGGCATGTGGCTGAAACGGCGCTGAGAGCCTGTAACGATGCCAGCGCGGAATGCTTGCCAAATGGATGTATTCCCGTCCAAGTCATAGGAGAGCAGACAAGGGGGAACCGGTTTTGATGCGAGCTTTCTTTGCGTCTTCGCGCGGTCATGCCCTCCCGGCGGCGCTGGTCCTCCTTGCCTTTCTGCTCATCGGATCGGGATCCGCAGCGTTCGCCCAGGCGTCCGGTGACAACAGCGTGACCCTGATCCTGCGCGGGGACGAGGCGCCCGACGCGCTGCGCAAGACCATCACGACGCTGGAGGCGGGGGGGCGCAAGGTCATTCTCCGCATGGCTGGCCCCGGCGAGGCCGTCGCAACTGCACCGGCGGCAGCGGCCACACCTGTCAAGCCCGCGCCTGCGGAAACGCGCGTTGCGGTTGCCGAAACGCGGCTGGAGGAGGTTGCCAACCATTTCGTCGAAGGGTTCGACTATGGCAACGCCTCGATCCCGTCCGCGACGCGCATACCGAGCGACTGGGCTCGCGCCTGGGCCGCCAATCAGAATGGCGCCACGGGAATGTCGGCGGGGGCCCGCGTCCTGCTCGTCCTGTTTGCCGCCACGGCTTTCGCCGTCATCCTCTGGAAAATGACGCGCGGCTTGATCGCCAAGCGCCTGGTGCCGCGGGACGACACGCTCTTCGAACGGTTCGTTGCCTCCTCGATCGGCTTTGCGCACGATTTCGCCGCGCTCGTGGCCCTATGGCTCGCCGGGCGAACCCTGGTGCGGTGGCTTCTGCCGCAGCTCGATTTCGCGCAACACATCGCCACGGCCGAACTCTACGGACTGGGGATGTTGTGGTCGTTCGCGATGGCCGGGCGGTTCCTGCTTTCCCCGGGGAACCCGGCGCGGCGCATCCTGCCTCTGCCGCGTGCCGAACGGCATTTCGGGCTGATCATGATCTATGCCTTCTTCGGGCATATCGTTCTGGTCGTGAACGCGCTCGGCGAAGGCTCGGCGTCGGATCCTGCCTCGATTGCCGGATGGTTCGCGGTGTCCTCGCTGCTGCTGACGGCCTACAAGGTCTGGTGGTTCTGGTACGCACGGCATGACCTTGTCAGCCTGGCGCAGCCCGGCCCCTCGGCAAGCGGCTTGCGCCGCTTGGTTGCTGCGGCGACGCCCTGGCTCTTGATGGCGAGCGCCGTGTTGATCTGGGCCGTGGGCCGCAGCGCCGCTGTCATGCCTGATGGCGCGCACTGGGGCGTCAAGGCGGGGACCACGCAGTTCATCGTCGTGCTTGCTCCGATCGTGGCGTCGGGGCTTGGGGCGCTGATCCGCTCGTGGCTGAACTGTCGCTCCGTGGAGCGCGAGCAGACCCCACTCTCGAGTGCAATGGGCAGGACCTTGCAATCGAGCGTGGTGGGCTTCGTCTGGCTCTGCGCCCTCTATTTGCTGGTCCGGCTCTGGAGCGGTTTCGTCATGGACGCCGATGCGCCCGATACCGTGTCGTTCGGTCAACGCCTCCTCAGTGTCGCCTCCCTGGCCTTCATGGGATGGATCGCGCTGACCTTCCTGCGTGCCTTCTTCGATGCCTATACGCCGCGTGCCGTGCATGCAGGGCCGACAGACGAGGAAGCTCCCCCAGACGACCATGTCCCGTCCAGGCTCGGCACGGTGCTCCCGGTGCTGCGCGGTGTCGTGCTCGGGGCCGTGATCGGCCTGACCAGCCTTGTCGTGCTATCACGGCTGGGTGTCGATATCGGGCCCCTCTTGGCCGGCTTCGGCATCCTGGGCCTCGCCGTGTCCTTCGGTTCGCAAGCGCTCGTGCGCGATATCGTCTCCGGCTTCTTCTTCATGGTCGAGGATGCCTTCCGCGTCGGCGAATACGTCGATACGGGGCGGCTCAAGGGCACGGTCGAGAAGATTTCGCTACGCTCGGTACAACTGCGCCATCAGAGCGGACAGATCCATACAGTGCCCTTCGGCCAGATCCCGTCCCTGACCAATGCCAGCCGCGACTGGGCAACGGTGAAGTTCAACGTCCGGCTCGACCGCTCCGCCGATATCGAGAAGGCGCGCAAGACAATCAAGAAGATCGGCCTCGCGTTGCTGGAGGACCCGGAATTCGGACCTCACTTCATCGCGCAGCTCAAGATGCAGGGTGTGGCCGAGATTGCCGACACTGCGATCGTCATCCGGCTGAAATTCACCGCCAAGCCGGCTCAGGCCGGTGCGCTCCAGCGTGAGGCGCTGAAGCGGATGTATCAGGCGCTCAACGATGCCGGCGTAGCCTTTGCCTCGAACGCCGTGACCGTCAGGGGCGGTGAAGGGCAGGCCTCTGCCGGGGCCGCCGCATCGATCACGACCATCCAGCCGCCGACGCCGCTGGCGCCTTCGGCCGGGTAGGGTCTCAACGACTGGCTTCGAGGATGAAGAAGAAGCCGAAGCCAATGGCTGTCAGCAGGAGGCCAAGCCCGAGTCCGAGGCGGGCGGCAGAAATCTGGGCGACGAGTTGGGTGCGAAAGCCCGCTCGCTCTGCCTCATGCTCACGGCCATGCTTGTGGAATTGGCTGGCATAGAGATCCGGCGTCATCTGGTGGCCGACGGGCCGGTTTTCCTCGAGCTCGAAGCGGATCGCCACGAAGGCGATGAAGAGGCCGAGCAAGCCGACGCCGAACCAGCCGATCGCCTGCAAAGCCAGCCAGGCGAGACCGAGCAGCGCCGCGATGCAGACGACGACGAGCGCCAGTCGCTCAAAGCTTCTCGGCGGCGGCATCGACGGTCACCCCCTTAACGAAGAAGGCCGCTGCGAGTGATCGCAGCGGCCGGAAGTCTTACTTGCGTCCGGCGAGCTTGTTCCACCAGCCGCCGCGCTTCGGCCGGTCCGGATCCGGCGGGGTCAGGACGACCGCGACGGGTTCCTCGACGACACGCGGGGCAGGTTCGGGAGCGGGCTCAGCTTCGGAGGTGATCGGCGTCTCGACCGGAGCAGCCGGAGCTTCGACTGCGGGGGCGGGAGCCTCGGCGGCGACGCCGTCCTCGGTGATCGGTACGACCTTCTTGCGTGCCCGACTACGCTTCGGCTTCTCGGCCGGTGCGGCCTCGGCGGCGACGGTCTCCGTCACGCCCTCGGCTGCCTTCGCCGCTTCGGGGGCTGCCTCTTGCTCGGTTTCGGCCTTGATCTTGCGCGTGCTGCGGCGGGCGCGGCGCGGCTTGGCCTCCTCGACGGCTTCGGCTGCAACCTCGGCGACAGGCGCTTCGGCTGGCTCGGCTACGGGAGCCGGGGTGGCTTCCGCGACAGCGGGGCTGTCGGCGTGCTCGTCGCCATCCTCGTCGCCTTCATCGCCTTCGGCGTCGCTGCCGCCCTCGATCTGCTGGCCGTTCGCATCGCGCTCGCCACCACGCCGGCGCCGACGACGGCGGCGGCGCTTGCGTCCGCCGTCCCCACGGGCTTCGCCATCGCCGCGTT
Organism: Allobosea sp. P4_E12; assembly: GCF_056401655.1. Taxonomy (NCBI): domain Bacteria; kingdom Pseudomonadati; phylum Pseudomonadota; class Alphaproteobacteria; order Hyphomicrobiales; family Alloboseaceae; genus Allobosea; species Allobosea sp. P4_E12. Next base: position 68,885 of record NZ_JBFUIY010000013.1, read on the forward strand.
CCGCAACGGCGTCTGCCTGGGTAGCGTCTTCCTGCTCGTCTTCGCTTCCTCCGGCGGCCTCCGCCTCGGCCGCTGCATCGAGCGCATCGTCATCGACATGCGCGATCGCCTCGGCCTTGAAGGGGCTCGGAACGACGCGGCCTTCATTGCCGACGAACTCGCCGCGCTCGACCTCGAAATAGCGGGTGCCGAGCAGGGTCGCGTCGGCCGAGACCGTGATCGCGATGGCGAAGCGTGTCTCGAGGTCGGTGAGATGCGCGCGCTTCTGGTTGAGGACATAGAGCGCCACTTCAGGCCGCGTCCGGACCGAAAGATTGTGCGAGGCGCTCTTGATCAGGGTCTCTTCCAGCGCGCGCAGGATCTGCAGCGCCACCGAGGAGGTCGAGCGGATCATGCCGGCACCCGCGCAGTGCGGGCAGGGGACCGAGGAGCTCTCGAGGACGCCGGTGCGGATGCGCTGACGCGACATCTCCAGCAGGCCGAAGGCCGAAATCCGGCCGACCTGGATGCGCGCACGGTCGTTCTTGAGGCAGTCCTTGAGCTTCTTCTCGACGGCGCGGTTGTTGCGATTCTCCTCCATGTCGATGAAATCGATCACGATGAGACCTGCAAGATCGCGCAGCCTGAGCTGGCGGGAGATTTCCTCCGCCGCTTCGAGATTGGTCTTGAGAGCCGTGTCCTCGATATTGTGTTCGCGGGTCGAGCGGCCCGAGTTGATATCGATCGCGACCAGAGCTTCGGTCTGGTTGATGACGATATAGCCGCCGGACTTCAGCGTGACGGTGTTCGAGAACATTGCGTCGAGCTGGCTCTCGACGCCGAACGAGGCGAAGAGCGGGGTCTGGTCGCGATAGGCCTTCACGCTCTTGGCATGGCTCGGCATGAGCATGCGCATGAAGTCCTTGGCCTCGCGGTAGGCCTCCTCGCCGGCGACATGAACCTCGTCGATGTCCTTGTTGTAGAGATCGCGGATCGAGCGCTTGACGAGGTTTCCTTCCTCATAGACGAGCGCCGGCGCGACGGAGCCGAGCGTGAGTTCGCGCACGCTCTCCCACATCCGCATCAGATACTCGTAGTCGCGCTTGATCTCGACCTTGGTGCGGGAGGCGCCGGCCGTGCGCAGGATGATGCCCATCCCTTCCGGCACCTCCAGTTCCTGGGCGATTTCCTTGAGGCGCTTGCGGTCCTCGGCATTGGTGATCTTGCGCGAGATGCCGCCGCCCTTGCCGGTGTTCGGCATCAGCACCGAATAGCGGCCGGCGAGCGAGAGATAGGTGGTGAGCGCCGCGCCCTTGTTGCCGCGCTCTTCCTTGACGACCTGGACCAGGATGATCTGGCGGCGCTTGATCACCTCCTGGATCTTGTACTGGCGGCGCGAGTGGCGCGGGCGCTCCGGCATATCGTCCAGGGCGTCGCCGCCGCCGAGCTGCTCCGGCTCTTCCTGCGGCTCGTCGTGGCCATGGTCGTCGCTGTCTTCGCCGTTCTCGTCCTCGTCATTCTCGGACGGACGGCGCGCTTCCTCGTTGTCAGCGGACGCCTCGCCGACTTCTGCAGAGGCTTCGATCACGGTCTCGAAGGTCAGCGGCGCAGCGTTCTCGACGACGGTCTCGTCACTCGATTCTGCGACCTCCGGTGCAAAATACTCGCCGAAGGCGGGCGCGCCTTCGTTGACCATGGCGGCTTCCTTGCCGTCGGTCTCGACGACATCGGCGCTGACGGTCTCGTCGTTGCTCGCCTTCTTGGCGCGTCCGTCGCGGTCACGCCGGCCGCGGTCGCGGCGGCCGCGCTTCTCGCGGCGTTCCTCGTCGCGCTCTTCCTCGCGGTCGGCGCGTGCTTCCTCGGCGAGCAGGGCCTGCCGGTCGGCCACCGGAATCTGGTAGTAGTCCGGATGGATTTCGGAGAAGGCGAGGAACCCGTGACGGTTGCCGCCATATTCGACGAATGCGGCCTGGAGCGAAGGTTCGACCCGCGTCACCTTCGCCAGATAGATATTGCCCCGCAGCGGCTTGCGGCTGGCAGATTCGAAATCAAATTCCTCGACGCGCGAGCCGCGCACCACCACGACCCGGGTCTCTTCCGGGTGTGTTGCGTCGATAAGCATCTTGTTGGCCATAAGAGATTTCCATTGGCGCAGCCGCCGACAGGACCCGCCGGGCTGCGGAAGGATATCCGCTGCCGCGGGCAGGGGCGCCGCGCATGAGCCGGCATGAACCGGCATGTTGCAGGAGGGAGTGAGGGATCAGGACGCGATGGCGGATCGGGAAGCCTGCCCGGGCAAAAAGCCCGCCGCAGTCCCGAAGGTATGGACGATGCACCGATGAGCTAAGCGGCGTCGTATGCCCCGACATCTGACCTAACCTGCAGTGCGTGCGTCGAAGACGATTGCACCGCGTTTGCACGCTCGCGAAAGACTGCCATGCGTCGAACCTCATGCCTGACGCAGGCCGTCCGCGGACGATCCGTTGGCGGCTGCCCTGCCGCGACAAGTCCTGTAAGGGCCTGTCGCTTCGCCGTGTCCCGGACGCCAACGGATCCTCGAATCCGGATGCGCGCTACGGGTGGCTTTGCAATGCAACCACCCCCATTACAGACAGGTGACAGTGATTTGCAAGTCACATCGCTTGGGCAACATCATGGCGGTGGCGCCGGGGCGGTTCTCGCCATCACAATTGCGTGGTAACCGGCTGTTAAGCTTCTGCGTCGCTATGGTTAAGCCTTGGTGACGCCAATGGGATCCATTCGCCTGACGTTCCATTCCCACAGCGCTGGCCTGAACCGGCTGACGGTTTCAGGCGTGGTCCGTCTGATGCTCGGGTCCTGGTTGATTCTAGCGCCATGCGCGCCGGTAAACGCCAATCCTGCGCCCAGGCCTGCAAACGAGTTTCCAGTCGCGACCGATGCCAGGATCGAGCAGGCCGGTGAGGTCGTCAGGCTCACCATGGCGCTCTCGCGTCCCGTCGAGATCAGCGCCTCGGTGATGGCCGCGCCCGATCGGGCGGTGATCGACCTGCCATCGGTCAATTTCCAGGTTCAGCCGAATACGGCGCGCAAGAGTGCCGGCTTCGTCAGCGCCTTCCGTTTCGGGATGTTCACGGCCGATCGTTCCCGCATCATTCTGGATCTCGCTCAGCCAGCCGTGGTCGCGAAGGCCGAGGTCCGCAAGGTGCGCGGCGGATTCGGCGAGCTGGTCGTGGAGTTGAAGCGCGCAAGCCGGGCCGAGTTCCAGGCAGCTTCGGTGCGCCCGGCTCCGCAGTCGCAGGAGGGGCCGGCGTCTCAAGTGCCCAAGCCGCACGGCGAGACACGCCAACTCGTGGTGATCGACCCCGGACATGGTGGGATCGATCCCGGTGCCGTGGTTGCCTCGATCGCCGAGAAATCCGTCGTCCTCGCCTTCGGGCTGGCTCTGAAGGAGCAACTCGAAGCCGGCGGCCGCTATCGGGTGATGATGACGCGCGATGACGATACCTTCGTACCATTGGGGCAGCGCGTGAAGATCGCCCGCGCCGCCGGCGCCGATCTCTTCATCTCGATCCATGCCGATTCGCTGACGCAGGCGCAGGATGTGCGCGGCGCAACGATCTATACCGGCTCGGAGCGCGCCACCGACGCCGAATCGGCCCGGCTCGCCGCCAAGGAAAACCAGGCGGATGCCGTCGCGGGCCTCGACGCGGCCGAGGACGTGCAGGACGTCGCGGGCATCCTGATGGATCTCGCCAAGCGGGAAACCCGGACATTCTCTTCGGTCTTCGCGCGAAATCTGGTCGAGAAGCTCGGCGGTTCGGTCAAGCTGCACAAGGTACCCTTGCGTTCCGCAGGATTTCGTGTCCTGACCGCGCCGGATGTTCCCTCCGTACTGATCGAGCTCGGCTATATGTCGAGCCCCAAGGATGCGGAGTTGCTGAATTCGCCATCCTGGCGAGCGCAGGCAGTCGGGGCGGTCCACAACGCGATCGATGGCTATTTCACCAGTACGCTTTCGGCTGGAAAAGCTGCCGCGAACCAACGTTGAGACCTGTTGATGCGGTTGGCGAAGATTGTGGTCGTTAGGCCACGGTTCCGCCATCTCAGCCGTGTTATAGACCTGATTTGGAAGCGACGAGGACGAGAGCTGGGAGCGAGACGGTGGCAGCCGTTTCTTGCACGAGATCGGCTCTGTTGCGGCGAACCCGGCGAGACCGGTCACTGCACAGCAATCAGGGGCATGGGCCTTAGATGCGGTTTATTCTGCGACTCTTCGGGTGGCTATTCGCTGCGGGCACGATCGTATTCGTCATCGGCGCGGTCGTGGCCGGCGGGTTCATCTGGCATTATTCGAAGGATCTGCCCGACTCGGCGCAGCTGCGGAACTATGAGCCGCCGGTGATGAGTCGTGTGCATGCCGGTGACGGCAGCCTGATCGCCGAATTCGCCCGCGAGCGCCGCCTCTATCTGCCGATCCAGGCGATTCCCAAGCTGGTCGTCGACGCCTATCTCTCGGCTGAGGACAAGAATTTCTACAAGCATATGGGTGTCGACCCTGAGGGGCTTGTCCGCGCGGCGATCACGAATTTTCGCAACCGCGCGTCCGGTCGCCGGCCGCAGGGCGCCTCGACCATTACCCAGCAGGTTGCGAAGAACTTCCTCGTCGGCTCGGAGCAGTCGCTGGAGCGCAAGATTCGCGAGGCGCTGATCGCGCTGCGCATCGAGGGGACCTATTCCAAGGACAAGATCCTCGAGCTCTACCTGAACGAGATCTATCTCGGAGCTCCGGCACCAGGGCAGGGCAGCTACGGCGTTGCCGCTGCCGCACTGAATTATTTCGGCAAGTCGGTGCATGAGCTGAACCTGCAGGAGGTCGCCTATCTCGCGGCTCTGCCCAAGGCTCCGACCGACCTTCACCCCTTCCGCAATCGCGAACGGGCGATCGAGCGTCGCAACTACGTGCTCGATCGCATGGCGGAGAACGGTGTGGTCAAGCGCGAGGAGGCCGAGGCCGCCAAGAAGCAGCAGCTCGGCGTCAACCCGCGTACGATTTCACCCAACAACATCGCGGCCGGCTATTTTGCCGAAGAGATTCGTCGCGAACTGCAGGATCGCTACGGCGAGAAGAAGCTGCTCGAGGGCGGCCTTTCCGTGCGCGCCACCGTCGATCCCAAGATGCAGCTGCTTGCCCGTAAGTCGCTGGTCGACGGGCTCGTGCGCTTCGACGAGGCGCGCGGCTGGCGCGGTGCCATCCAGAAGCTCGACATCAGCGCGCGCGACTGGGGCATTGCGCTCGGCGACTTGCCGGTGCTCGGCGACGTGGCGCCCTGGCGCCTTGCCGTCGTGCTCGATGTCAGTGGCGACAGCGCGCGACTCGGCCTGCATCCGGGACGCGAGAATTCCGGTCATCTCCGGACCGAGCGCGATACCGTGACGCTGACGGGTGACGGCATCCGCTGGACCCGACGCGCCCGCGTCGCCCAGGCCGTCTCGGTCGGCGATGTCGTCTATGTCGAGCCGATTGACAGCAGGCCCGGCCAGGTCCGCCTGCGCCAGATGCCCGAGGTCAACGGTGCCATCACCGTGATGGATCCGTATTCCGGCCGCGTGCTGGCCATGGTCGGCGGCTTCTCGCATGACCAGTCGGAGTTCAACCGCGCGACGCAGGCGCTGCGCCAGCCGGGCTCGTCCTTCAAGCCTTTCGTCTACGCCACTGCGCTCGACAACGGCTATACGCCGTCGAGCATCGTGCTCGACGCGCCGATCGAGGTCGATCAGGGCGGCGGCCTCGGTGTCTGGCGGCCTGAGAACTATGATGGCAAGTCGACCGGGCCACGCACCCTGCGCTACGGCATCCAGTTCTCCAAGAACCTGATGACGGTCCGCCTTGCCAAGGATGTCGGAATGCCGCTGATCGCGGAATATGCCCGTCGCTTCGGCATCTATGACGACATGCTGCCGGTGCTCTCGATGTCGCTCGGCGCCGGTGAAACCACCGTAATGCGCATGACGGCGGCCTATTCGATGTTGGTCAACGGCGGCAAGCGCATTCGTCCGACCTTGATCGACCGCATCCAGGATCGCTTTGGTGGCACGATCTATCGTCACGATCAGCGCGTCTGCGAAGGCTGCAATGCTGACAAATGGGCGAGCCAGAAGGAGCCGCGCCTGATCGACAATCGCGACCAGGTGCTCGATCCGCTGACGGCCTACCAGATGGTTTCACTGCTCGAAGGCGTGGTGCAGAACGGCACGGCGCAGGTGGTCAAGTCGGTCGGCAAGCCACTCGCGGGCAAGACCGGCACGACCAACGAGGCCAAGGACGTCTGGTTCGTCGGCTTCTCGCCGGATCTCGCGGTCGGCGTCTATATGGGCTTCGACAAGCCGAAGTCGCTGGGCAACTCGGCGACGGCCGGCCAATATGCCGCTCCGATCTTCCGCGACTTCATGATGGCTGCGCTGAAGGACAAGCCGGCGACGCCGTTCCGCGTGCCGGCCGGCATCAAGTTGATCCGCGTCGATCCGCGCAGCGGCATGCGTGCCGGTGGCGAAGGCGGCATTCTCGAAGCCTTCAAGCCGGGTACCGCTCCGCCCGACAGCTACTCGGTCATCGGTGCTGCGGGTGAGGGTGGCGGCGCGCCGTTCAACGTCTCTCCCGGCGGCGGGCGCAGCGTCGGGTCCGGCACCGGCGGCCTGTACTAGATCCGTTATCGCCGGCGTGGGAGCGAAGGCCAGATCGGCCCCGTGTCTCGCGCCGGCGTTCTGTATCCCGGCCGGCGAGGGCGCCGGCATTGGGCCGAACTCTGCATGCGGCGAGACGCCATGACGGCCTATATAGCCCTGTTGCGCGCGGTTAATGTCGGGGGAACGGGAAAACTCCCGATGACCACTTTGAAGGCGATGTGCGAGGAAGCTGGCCTTAGCCAGGTGCGCACCTATATCGCCAGCGGCAATGTGGTGTTCACGAGCGATGCGGACGAAGCGCAGATCAAGTCGGTGCTCGAGGACAAACTCCGGACCCATGCGGGAAAGCCAGTCGGTGTGCTGGTCAGATCTGCCGCCGAGATGTCCGGGGTGCTGGCGCGCAATCCCTTTTCGGACAAGCCTGGTAACCGCACGGTGGCGATCTTCGTCGACGAGCCGCTTCCCGCTGACACCCTGGACCATGCCCGCGGTATCCGGGGTGAGCTGGTGCATCTCGCCCAGCGCGAAGTCTATATCTTTTATGGCGACGGGATGGCGGATTCACGCTTGCGCATTCCGGCCTGCGACCCCGGCACGGCGCGCAACATGAACACGGTGGCGAAGCTCGTGGAGATGACTGCACCTCTCTGATGGCCTCGCGGAGGCTGGAAAACATTCTGTGCCGTTTACACCCGCGCCTTTCGCCCCTATCTGAACAGCTCCGTCCGGCATGCCGGATCGAATCCCATCAAGGAAAGTTCTGCTGGCATCATGCGTCCTGAAGTTCAGACCCAACTTGATAACGCCAAGCAGTCGATTGGACTGCTGAGGAGGCATCTTTGACTGGGATGTCGCACAACGACGCCTCGCGGAGCTGAACGCACTTTCCGAAGGCCCCACCTTCTGGGACGATGCCGAGCAGGCACAAAAGCTCATGCGCGAGCGGACCTCGCTCGAAGACCAGATCAACGGCATCCTGAAGCTCGAGCGCGATCTCGACGATGCCCTGACGCTGATCGAGCTGGGCGAGATGGAGAGTGATGCCGCCTCCATCACGGAAGGCGAAGTCGCGATCAAGGCTGTCGAGCAGGAAGCGGCACGCCGGCAGGTCGAGACACTGCTCTCCGGAGAGGCCGACATGCTCGATACCTATGTCGAAATCCATCCTGGCGCCGGCGGTACCGAAAGCCAGGACTGGGCCGAGATGCTGCTGCGCATGTACCGGCGCTGGGGCGAGCGGCGGAAGTTCAAGGTCGAGATGCTCGACTATCAGGATGGCGATCAGGCCGGCATCAAGTCGGCGACGCTGCAGTTCAAGGGCCACAATGCCTATGGCTGGCTGAAGACCGAATCGGGCGTGCACCGGCTCGTGCGCATCTCGCCATTCGATTCGAACGCCCGCCGGCAGACCAGCTTCGCATCCGTCTGGGTCTATCCCGTCGTCGACGACCGGATCGTCATCGACGTCAAGGAATCGGATTGCCGGATTGACACCTACCGCGCCCAGGGCGCCGGCGGGCAGCACATCAACACGACCGATTCGGCGGTGCGCATCACGCATATCCCGACGGGGATTGCGGTCACCTGCCAGCAGGAGCGTTCACAGCACAAGAACCGCGCCAAGGCGTGGGACATGCTGCGCGCCCGCCTCTACGAGGTCGAGCTGAAGAAGCGCGAGGAAAAGGCGAATGCCGAGGCGGCCTCCAAGACCGATATCGGCTGGGGCCACCAGATTCGCTCCTATGTGCTGCAGCCCTATCAGCTGGTGAAGGACCTGCGCACCGGAGTGAGCTCGACGGCGCCGTCGGACGTGCTCGACGGTGATCTTGACCCGTTCATGGAGGCGTCGCTCGCGCAGCGCGTCTATGGCACCGAGGTCGAAGTCGAGGATATCGACTAGAGCAATGAGCGGGAGCATGACGGTGGAGAAACCTCGCTCCCGCCTGCGCAACGGCCTGATCAATCTTGGCGTGTCGCTGGCCAGCCTGCTGGTGTTTCTCGCGTTTTGCGAGCTTGTTCTGTTTCGCTTCGTGCTGCCGGGCAGCGACGTGCCGCGCAACGACTTCGCCAATGAACTCGTGCGCTATGCTCCGAACCAGACCGGCGTCTGGCGCGTGCGCGACGAGATCGCGGCGCCATTCTCGATCAACGCCAAGGGGTGGAATTCGCCCTTGCCGGATTATCCGGCCGAGCGCATTCCCGGGCGTCGACGGGTCGCCTTTGTCGGCGACAGCTTCGTCGAGGCCCTGCAGGTTCCGGTCGGGCGCAGCGTCGCCGACGTGATTCAGGGTGGCTTTGCCAGCGCGGGCCCCGTCGAGGTCTACCGCTACGCCATCGCCGGGGCACCCTTCAGCCAATATATCCAGATGATCGACCGTGAGGTGCTGGCGGCGAGGCCGGACCAGATCGTCGTGCTGCTGGTCCATAACGACTTCGACGAGAGCTTTGTCTTCACGCCGGGCCGGTATACGTCGAGCTTCCTGAAGCTGCGTGTCGAGGGCGGCAAGGTTCTAGGCGAGATCGCGCCTGAGCCCTGGCGTCCCCGCGCCGTGGAGTGGCTCAGGCAGACCGCGACGGCGCGCTATTTCCTCTATCGCTGGCAGGTGCGCCCGCAGGCTCTGCTGGATGCGTTCCTCGGGCCGGCCCAGGCCGAGGATACGCGCTTTGCGGCCAATATCGATGTCGCGTCGGTGCTGAGTCGCGAGGCCGATATCCGCGCCGCGACGGATTACATGATGGTCCGCCTTGCGGCGCAGGCCCGCAGTATCGGCGCCCAGTTGCTGGTGGCCATGGATGGCGATCGCAGCGCGATCTACGCCGGCCGCCCCGACAGCCCGGCGCTGAAGCTCAACCGTATCGCCGCCGAGGCCGCATCACGGGCGGGGATCGCCTTCCTCGACCTGCACCCCGTCTTCGCCGAGGACTGGGCTCGCAACCAGCGGCGATTCGAGTTCGCGGCGGATGCTCACTGGAACGAGAATGGCCACGCCGTCGCCGCTCGGGCGATCCAGGATGTCCTCACCAGGCAGTGAGCAGCCCGAGGACTTAAGCGCCAGACGGCGAATGCGCGTTGGCACGAGGCTGGTGATTTCGGCTGGGATGATGCGGAACCGCGGATCTTCCGGCGACCGGAAAGCCCAGGGAACCCTGACCGGGCCAGTGAAGGCTCTCTTCCCGCATGGGCCACAGCTCCGAGCCGCCGAAGCCGCCCGGCCGGGATGCTGGTTTGAATGCAGCGTGCTCTGAGGCCGCAGCCGCTTGCGAAGCGACCGGGCGCTCAGAAGGCGGCCATGTAGCGAATGGCTGACGCTCAAGCGCAGCGTCGCGGGTATGCAGGGCAGACGACGACCGGCGATCTGTTTCCCGTCCCCCGCCGTCGCTCCGAAACTGACGAGCTTCCCCGTCTAGTCCTTCGACGGCTGCAACGAGGACAGCAAGCCAACCAGAGCGCGGTCGTGAAGCACGACCATACGTTCCCTCGGCTTCAGCCAGATCGCGGCCTCGTCGATCGTTTCCGCGTCGACCAGCTTTGCCTGTGCGACGGCGCGCTCGGGCTCGACTTCACCGCGGCGGCGCGGATGCCCCTCGGGGAGCATCATGTCGTGCTCGGCACGCAGGCGCGGATCGGCATGCAGCGCCTTGAGGCCGTCGGCTTCGTCGAAGCCCGCCTTGGCGAATTCCTCCTGCAGCGCATTGGCACGCAGCGCGATCGCCGGCGGGTCGCCTTCCTCCGGCGTCACCAGGAGCTTGTGCCGCTTCAGCCAGAGCCCGAGCGCGAGCTGGCCCGATGCCCAGGACAGCGGAATGGCCAGCACGAGACCCACGATCGTCGGCGACATCCAAGCGAAGAGCGAGGTCGCGATCATGAAGGCCGAGATACCGGCGATGGCGCCGAGTGCGGTGTGCATTCGGTGGCGCCGGATGATGTCCTTCAACGGAATCGAGCCGTCGTCGCGGCGCTGCGGGTTCCAGCCCGTGTCGCGTCCGAGCAGGATCTGGAAGACCGAACCCGATTGGATCAGCATCATGATCGGCGCGAAGAAGGCGGAGAACAGGATCTCGAGCAGCGACGAGAGAATCAGCCGGATGGTACCGCCGCAGGCGCGCCGCAGCTTGCCGTCGAACAGGGTCAGCAGCAGCCCAAAGAGCTTTGGTGCGAGCAGGATCGCCATGGTGAGGGCGAACAGGTTCAAGGCGCGCTCGGGGTCGAAGCGCGGCCAGACCGGGAAGAGCGTGAACTCCTGGGTGAAGTATTCAGGGCGCGCGTAATTGACCTGCAGCACGATCAGGATGCCGACCACGAGCTGCATCAACCAGAACGGCGAGGCGAGATAGCCCATGATGCCGGTGGCGAAATGCTGGCGCGTCGACCAGACGAAACCCTTCGCGCCGATGATGCGCGAGTGCTGGAGATTGCCCTGCGCCCAGCGGCGGTCGCGCACTGATATGTCGATCAGGGAGGGCGGGCTCTCCTCATACGAACCCGTCAGGTCGGGAAGCATATAGACCGACCAGCCGGCGCGGCGCATCAGCGCGGCCTCGACGAAGTCATGGCTCAAGACATGTCCGCCGAAGGGCGGCTTGCCGTTCAGATCGGGCAGTCCGCAATGATCGGCGAAGGCCTTGGTGCGAATGATCGCGTTATGGCCCCAGTAATTGCCGTCGCGGCCCGACCACATGGCGAGGCCGGTCGCGATCACCGGTCCGTAGACCCGTGCCGCGAATTGCTGCAGCCGCGCGAAGAAGGTGTTGCGATTGATGATCAGCGGCAGCGACTGGATGATTCCTGCGTCGGGATCGGCCTCCATCGCGACAGCGAGGCGCACGATGCAGGTGCCGGTCATCAGGCTGTCGGCGTCGAGCACGACCATGTGCTCGTAGTCACCGCCCCAACGGGTGACGAAATCGGCGATGTTGCCGGCCTTGCGGTGATGGTTCTTCGGGCGGTGCCGGTAGTAGACGCGCGCGCCGGGGCCGAGCCGTTCACGCAGAGCGAGAAAGGCGCGCTCCTCGGCGATCCAGACATCAGGATTGGTCGTGTCCGAGACGATGAAATAGTCGAAATGCGCCCCGAGGCCCGTGGCCTCTACCGATTCCCGGATCGCGGCCAGCGCCGCGAAGGTTCGCGCGGTCGACTCGTTGTAGATCGGCATCACCACGACGGTGCGATGCTGGAGGGATTCCGCCCGTTCGGTCCGGCCGGTCCTAAACAGCAGGCCGAAGAACCCCATCAGTGCGCTGGTGAAGGCGAGTGCGATCCACGAGAAATTGACCGTGAACAGCAGCAGCAAGACGTACTGCAGGAAGGTCGTGCGGCTGACCGACACGACATGGTACATTTCCCAGGCGCCATAGGCGGTGAGCGCGAGACCGCCACCGAAGACGAAGAGGCGCTTCAGCCACGGCGTCGTCCAGGCCAATGGTGCGGCGGGCTTGCGGCGTTCCGAGGCCTTCCAGCTGCGGAAGGACTGGACCGGCATCACCAGCCGGTTCTCAGGCGGGGTCGCTGCCTCCGGACGGGGCAAGCCCGGACGGGGAGCGGTTTCGACCGCGCGCGGCGGCATCTCGGTCACCACGTCCATCGATTCAACCACGTTTCCGATACGGGCTGGCCGCCGGCTTCGAGCACAAGGCGCAGTTCGGAGAGATTCTCATTGCCAGGGTCGACCTCGAAGCGGACCCGCATCAGCTTGCGTTCCGGATAAGGCCAAAGACGCAAACCCTGGATCGCCCCGGTCGTCGCCGTGATATTGGCGCGCGTCGCGGCAACCACAGCGGGGTCCGCCAGCTTGTCACCTGTGAACTCGACCATGAACCGTCGACGCCGACCCTGCGTGCCGCGGCCTTGACGCATGCGCGTGGCCAGGGCGAGCGGTGGTCGCTCGGGTGGCTGCCAGCACCAGGCCTGGCGATAGGCGATCGTGGTTTCGCTGCCCGCGGCGATCGGCTGGCGCGGCCGCCAGTAGGAAATGATGTTGCTGTTGATGTCGGAATCGCTTGGGATCTCGATCAGCTGGACTGAACCGGCTCCCCATTCTCCAAGCGGCTCCATCCAGACGCTGGGGCGAAGCTCGAAGCGCTGGTCGTCATCCTGGAACGCTGCCGGATCGCGCTCCCGCTGGACGAGACCGAAGCCGCGCGGATTGGTGTCGACGAAAGAAGAGACCTGCAGATTGGTCGGGTTGCTGACCGGGCGGTAGATCCATTCGCCGGCGCCGGTGAGCATCTGGACACCGGAGACCTCGTGCACGGCCGGGCGGACGTCGTCGAAGGTCCGGCGGCTCTGAGGCCCCGACATGAAGGTGCCCGTGGTGCAGCCGAAGCCGACATGGTCCAACACCTGCCGCGCGAACAGGGTCATCTCGACATCGATGAATGTGACGTCGCCGGGGCGCAGAGTCATCCGGGCCGCACCTGACAGGCTCTCGGAATCGAGCAGGGCGTGAATCACGAGCATGCCCGATGCCGGATTGGGGCGCTCGATCCAGAAGGCGCGGAAGAAGGGAATCTCCTCGCCCCGCGTCTCGCCGGGACGCAGGATCAGCGCGCGCGCCAGCGCACCGAAGTTCTGGCCGCGCGCCACGGCGCGGAAGAAGGTCGCGCCCTGGAAGATCGCAACCTCGTAAGGCCGCTCGAGCCCGGCGGAGACCCGGAAGCCGGAGAACTGCAGATCGACGCCCGCCGGGGGGGGAGCAACCTTGCCGTAGTCGAACTTGCCGCGATCGAACGCAACGCGGCGCACGACATCGTCTTCGACCGTGAACAGGCTGACGGGAGCAGAAAAGACGTAGCCGCGATGCAGCGGCTCGACCGTGAAGCCGCGGTTCTCTCCAGCCCAGATCAGGCCGCCGGGTTGCGCACGAATCCCGGAGAACTGGTCGAAGGGCAGGGTGGCGTAGCCTTCGGGCAGATCATTGGTCGTCACCGGAACCATCGGGCGCCGCGACAGCATGCGGGCGGCCTCGACAACCAGTGCGGCATCGAAACGCTGACCTTCCGCGATCACCGACTGTACAGTTGCGGCCCAGCTGGCCTGAGAAAATGCAGGGCTCGTGCCCATAAGCGGCGCGGCGGCGAGGCTGTACGCCGCACCCTCCAGAAACCATCGGCGATTCAAGGATTTCGACATTATTTCCAACATACGCGGGCGGCGCAGTCGCACCCCAGCGCTTCTAGATCATTTCCCGGCTGGCTGAAAAGCGGTCGCCGCTTAAAAATTGCGTGCGGCCAGCGACTTGGGCAACGCGTTTGCGTTGCCGGCGGAAAGGTATTGCCATTGCGTCTCGCCCCTCGAATACGCCGGCCGAAGATCTCTCCGGAGGTTTTGGCAAATGCCATCAGGATCGGCTATCCACGGCGACCGCAATGCCACCATGCACCAAATCGCCCACGCGACACCGTCAGGGTCACGGGAGCGAAAGGCTAGATCCGCAGGGAAGCCGACAATCATGACCGAAATACAGCCCGGACGTACCTGCCTTGCAGTTATTCTCGCCGCGGGCGAGGGCACAAGGATGAAATCGCAGCGCCCGAAGGTGCTGCATGAGATGGCCGGCCGCTCGCTGCTCGGTCATGCGCTCGCGGCAGTTGCTGCGGCGGGGGCAGATGCGGTCGCGGTGGTGATCGGGCCGGATCGGCCGGACGTCGCAGCCGAGGTCGAGGCGCTCCTGCCGTCGGCACGCGTCTTCGTCCAGGCCGAGCGCCGCGGCACGGCGCATGCGGTGCTGGCGGCGCGTGCGGCGCTGGCCGAGGGCTATGACGATATCCTCGTCGCCTTCGCGGATACGCCGCTGGTTCGGCCCGAGACCTTCCTGTCGCTGCGGGCTGGGCTCGCCGATGGTGCGCCGGTTGTGGCGCTGGGATTCGAGGCTGCCGACCCGACTGGCTACGGGCGGTTTGTGATGCGCGACGGCGTGCTGGAAGCGATCGTCGAGCACAAGGATGCGAGCGCGGCCGAGCGGACGATCCGGTTCTGCAATGCCGGGCTGATGGCCTTGGACGGTCGGCACGCACTTGCCATTCTCGATTCAATCGGCAGCTCGAACGCCCAGAACGAATTCTATTTGACCGACGCCCCGGCGCTCGCTCGCGCCAAAGGCTTGAAGGTGGTCGCGCTGAGCGCCCCCGAAAGCGAAGTGCAGGGCGTCAATGACCGCGCCCAACTCGCTGCTGCGGAAGCAGAGTTCCAGCGCCGCAAGCGCCTGGCGGTAATGAAGGAGGGTGCGACGCTGATTGCGCCCGAGACCGTGTTCTTCAGCTACGACACGACAATCGGCAGCGATGTCCTGATCGAACCCAATGTCGTTTTTGGCCCCGGCGTCAGCGTTGCCGATGGCGCGGTGATTCATGCCTTCTCGCATCTGGAGGGCGCCGAGGTTGGCCCGCAGGCGAGTGTCGGGCCTTATGGCCGGCTGCGCCCCGGCGCGAAGCTGGCGCGCAAGGCCAAGGTCGGGAACTTCGTGGAGATCAAGGCGGCGGATATCGGGGAAGGAGCCAAGGTCAGCCATCTCACCTATATCGGGGATGCGAGCGTCGGCGCCGAGGCCAATATCGGTGCCGGTACGATCACCTGTAATTATGACGGATTCTTCAAATACAAGACGACCATCGGTGCCGGCGCCTTTGTCGGTTCGAACTCGTCGCTGGTTGCCCCGGTGACGATCGGCGATGGGGCTTATGTCGGCTCCGGTTCGGTCATCACCTCCGATGTTCCGCCTGACGGGCTGGCGATCGCTCGCGGCAGGCAAGTCGGGCGGGACGGTTGGGCGAAGGTGTTCCGAGATAGGGCAAAGGTCAGGAAGCTGAGCGCGGCCAAGAATACGGATTGAATCGACGCCGAAACCGCCTGTTCACAGTCTGACATTCAACGTGATTGGGTGTTTTTGGCGTTCGCAGCTACACGGGCCGGCAACGGCAACACTCAAAGAGGTCGGGCATGTGTGGCATTGTGGGGATCCTGGGCAAGGAAGCCGTAGCCATTCAGGTGGTCGAGGCGCTGCGGCGGCTCGAATATCGGGGTTATGATTCCGCCGGCGTCGCGACGCTGGAGAAGGGTCTGCTCACGCGCCGCCGTGCCGAGGGCAAGCTCAGGAACCTCGAGATCCGCCTGTCGAACGAGCCGCTCGATGGGATGATCGGCATCGGCCATACGCGCTGGGCGACGCATGGCAAGCCAAACGAGACCAATGCTCACCCGCATGCGACCGAGAAGCTCGCGGTCGTGCATAACGGCATCATCGAGAACTTCCGCGAGCTGCGCGCCGAGCTCGAAGCTGCGGGCCGCGTCTTCGAGACCGAGACCGATACCGAGATCGTCGCCCATCTCGTCACCAGCGAGATGGAGCGGGGCAAGAATCCGGTTGCGGCGGTTGCAGCCAGCCTGCCACGCCTGCGCGGTGCCTTTGCCCTCGCATTCCTGTTCCAGGGCGAGGAAGACCTGTTGATCGGCGCTCGCAAGGGCTCGCCGCTCGCGGTCGGCGTCGGCGATGGCGAGATGTATCTCGGCTCTGACGCGTTGGCGTTGGCCCCTTTCACCAATCTCATCGCCTATCTGGAAGAAGGCGATTGGGTCGTGCTCCATCGCAAAGGCGCGACCTTCTACGACGTCACGGGCGCGCAGGTGGAGCGTCGCGCGCAGCGGGTCGCCGCCGGCACCTTCCTGGTCGAGAAGGGCAACTACCATCATTTCATGGCCAAGGAGATCCACGAGCAGCCGGAGGTCGTCGGCCATACGCTGACGAAGTATCTGGACATGGCTGCGGGAACCGTGCGCCTGCCCTTCGATGCCCCCTTTGACTGGAAGGCGCTGTCGCGGCTGTCCATCTCGGCCTGCGGAACCGCCTATTATGCGGGACTGACGGCGAAGTACTGGTTCGAGAAGCTGGCGCGGTTGCCCGTCGAGATCGATGTCGCCTCCGAGTTCCGCTATCGCGAGGCGCCGCTGCCCAAGGACGGTCTCGCGCTCTTCGTTTCGCAATCGGGTGAAACCGCCGATACGCTTGCCTGCCTGCGCTACGCCCGTCAGGAAGGGCAGCACGTCCTTGCCGTCGTGAACGTGCCGACCTCGACAATCGCGCGAGAGAGCGATGTCGTGGCGCCGACCCTGGCCGGGCCGGAGATCGGCGTGGCTTCGACCAAGGCCTTTACCTGCCAGTTGACCGCGCTCGCGAGCCTGGCCCTTGCGGCGGCTCGCGCCCGCGGCACGCTTTCGGAGGCGGAAGAGGCCCGATATGTCCGCGAGCTGATCGCGCTGCCGGGATTGATGGCGCAGGCATTGACGCTGGAACCCGAGATCGAGAAGCTCGCCCGAAAGCTGTCGAAGGCACGCGACGTGCTCTATCTCGGCCGGGGCACGAGCTTCCCGATGGCGCTCGAAGGCGCTCTGAAGCTCAAGGAAATCAGCTATATACACGCCGAAGGTTATCCGGCAGGTGAGCTGAAGCATGGTCCTATCGCACTGATCGACGAGGACATGCCGGTCATCGTCATCGCACCGCATGATACGCTGTTCGAGAAGACCGCCTCCAACATGCAGGAGGTCGCGGCACGTGGCGGCCGGATCATCCTGATCACCGACGCCAAGGGCGCTGCCGAATGTGGCATCGAGCCCGAGGTGACGATCGTGATGCCGGATATGGACCCGCTCTTCGCACCGATCGTCTATGCAGTCCCGATCCAGATGATCGCCTATCAAACGGCCGTCTTCATGGGCAAGGACGTCGACCAGCCGCGCAACCTGGCAAAATCCGTCACTGTCGAGTGATCAATCCTCGGTCGAGTGATCAATCCTGGCGGGTCGGCTCCGGCCGGCTCGCGACATAGCTTCCGGCGGCGAGCAGGCTGGCGCCGCTGGCCCAGAGCGCGACAGGCGGAGCGTCGCTCAGCGCCACCAGTCCGAAGCTGAACAGCATGGAGCCGCAGGCGATCCATTTCGCCCGACGGTCGATCGCGCCGGTTGCGCGCCAGCGACGGACGTGCGGACCCAGCCTGGGATGGCCAAGCAGCCAGGCCTCGAAGCGAGGCGAAGACCGCGAAAAGCACCAGGCCGCGAGAATCAGGAAGACTGTTCCCGGCATCAGCGGCAGCACGAGGCCGATAACCCCGATTCCCGTGAACACCCAACCAGCGGCGAACATCAGCGGCCTGTACCAGCGGCGGAGTTGCCGGGGTGTTTCGGTCACGAAATCCATCCGCATTCGCGTCGGCACGTGAGACGGGGCTGGTCAGCAGCACCGGCTCGGCTATCCTGCTCATATCGCGATGCAGCGCCGCCGAGGCAAGCACGCCCTGTGGAGATCGGATTCCCGGACCGCCATGACGTTAGACGGCCCTCCTGATCCCAGCCACATGCTTCAGCCGGATTTGCTGCGGCCGACTGCGGGCACGCGGCTACGCCGCTATTTCCTGACCGGGCTCGTGATCGCGGGGCCGCTGGCGATCACCGCTTCGGTGACCTGGTGGTTCATCAACCTGATCGACGGGGTGGTGAAGCCGCTGATCCCCAACAATTATCTGCCCGAGACCTATCTGCCTTATCCGATCCCCGGCTTCGGGCTGGTGATCGGATTGATCGGCTTGACGCTGCTCGGCTTCCTGACGGCCAACCTGGTCGGGCGTACCCTGCTCGATGCTGGGGAGGCGATCCTGCACCGGATGCCGGTGATCCGCGGCCTCTACAAGGGCGTGAAGCAGGTTTTCGAGACGATATTCTCGCAATCGGGCACATCGTTCCGCAAGGTCGGCATGGTGCAGTTCCCGCAGCCGGGCATGTGGTCCATCGTTTTCATCTCTCAGGAGGCGGCGCCCGAGATCAGCTCACGGCTGCCGGATGGCAGCGAACAGATCGGCGTCTTCCTGCCCTGCACGCCGAACCCGACCACGGGTTTCTTCTTCTACCTGCCGCGTCGCGAGGTGGTGGAGCTTTCAATCTCCGTGGAGGACGGCGCCAAGCTCATCATGTCCGCCGGGCTGATCCAGCCGGGGGAGAATGGCTCGAAGGCGCCACCAGGCAACGGCAAGTCCCAGAACTGATCTGCGGACTTGCCGTCCTTTTTGGTCCGGGAGGTCGTCAGGCCTTCAACGGAACCCAGATTTCGACGGTTCCGGTACCGCTTTGCGGATCGAAGCGCTCGTCATAGCGCTCGAAGCTCGGCCCTTCCGAGGCTTTCCAGCCCTTCTTCGGCAGCCAGTCGCGCCAGATTGCGTCGAATGTGCCCTTGATGCCCGAGATATGGCCGTGATGCAGGAACACGACATAGTTCTGCTCGGGAATGCGGATGCGGTCGAATTCGGGTGGCAGGTCGGAAAAGGATTTCACCTCGACGCCAGCGAGATAGTCGAAGCTGCCCTCGTCGTCGGCGTTGTAGCAGACCCCGTAGCCGATGCCCCCGATCTGGCCCGGGACATGGCCGAAATGCGGGGTGAGCTTCTGCCAGAGCGACGGAATGCCGGCAGTGGTCTCATAGGTGTAGCGGCTGCCGAACCCGGCAACGAGCATGCTCTTGCCGGTCAGTGAGCGGGGTTCTTCCAGGATAACGGTTGGGCTTGCGTCCATGACGATGGGCTCCACGAGCTTGAGCGCCGAGAGGTCGCGCCGCTCGCGCAGTTCTTCGGGCGTGAGGCCGAATTGCTCGCGAAAGGCGCGGGTGAAGGCCTCGTGAGAGCCGTACCCCCAGTCCAGCGCGACGGAGAGGATGTCCGGCGCGCCATTCGCCAGTCTCCGGGCGGCTTCGGTCAGCCGGCGTTCGCGCACATAGCGCATCACCGAGCGGCCGGTCGCGTTGCCGAAGGCGCGGCAGAGATGGAAGCGCGAGACGCCGCTGACCGAGGCGATCTCGTCGAGCGAGATCCCGGAGGCGAAGCGGCTCTCGACGCACCACACGGCTTTGCTGATTGGGTCCATTGTGGTTCTCACGAAGGCACACCCGGACGATGCCGATCCCGCGCTACGGCCGCTTGATCGGGATTGATCTCCCGCAGGATCTCCAGCGCTAAAGCATCGGCCCGAAAAGTGGATTGCGGTTTTCGGGAAAGCCGATGCAATCACAGATGGCTAGATCGTCGGACCGGATACGATATCCGGTCCGACGATCTAGCCGGCGCGCAAAAGCTTGATCGCGACGTCCCTCTCGAACAAATAGAGCAGCGTCCTGACGGCTTCGCCGCGTTCGCCGGCGAGGTGCGGGTCGCGCTCTATCAGGAGCCGCGCATCATCGCGAGCGGCGGCCAGCAGATCGCCATCGATTTCGGGGCGGGCAACGCGCCAGTCGGGGGATCCGGACTGGCGCGTGCCGAGCACCTCGCCTTCGCCACGCAGGCGCAGATCTTCCTCGGCAATCCGAAAGCCGTCCTCGGTCTCGCGCATGATGGTCAATCGCGCTTCCGCGACCGGACCCAACGGCCCCTTATAGAGCAGGAGGCAGGTCGATGCGGCCGAGCCGCGCCCGATCCGCCCGCGTAGCTGGTGGAGCTGGGCCAAGCCAAAGCGCTCGGCATGCTCGATCACCATGACGCTGGCATTGGGCACGTCGACCCCGACCTCGATGACGGTGGTCGACACCAGGATGCGCGTCTCGCCGGCAACGAAGGCCGCCATCGCAGCGTCCTTGTCGCGCCCGGGCATCTGGCCATGCAGCAGCCCGACCCTGGCGCCGAAGTGCCCCCCCAGTTCCTCGAAGCGCTCCTGCGCGGCGGCGACATCGAGCGTGTCCGATTCCTGAACGAGCGGGCAGACCCAATAGACCTGCGCGCCGGCCTCCACCGCGCGGCCGACTGCGCCAACGACCTCGTCATAGCGTTCGAG
Source organism: Allobosea sp. P4_E12 (assembly GCF_056401655.1). Taxonomy (NCBI): domain Bacteria; kingdom Pseudomonadati; phylum Pseudomonadota; class Alphaproteobacteria; order Hyphomicrobiales; family Alloboseaceae; genus Allobosea; species Allobosea sp. P4_E12. The sequence continues at coordinate 89,331 of NZ_JBFUIY010000013.1, forward strand.
CGAGATCGCGCGTGTCGAGATCGGTTTGCGGCCGGCCGGCTTCTCGGCGAGCACCGAGACATCCATGTCTCCGAACCAGGTCAGCGCCAAGGTGCGCGGGATCGGCGTTGCCGTCATGACCAGCACGTCGACGGCCTCGCCCTTCGAGCCCAGCATCAGGCGCTGATGGACGCCGAAACGGTGCTGTTCGTCGACCACCGCCAGCGCGAGATCGTGGAAGACGACGCCTTCCTGGAACAGCGCATGGGTGCCGACCACGATGGCGATCTCGCCGCTCGCCAACCGCTCGAGCACCTGGCGTCGGCCGGCGCCTTTCTCGCGGCCGGTCAGCAGGGCGAGCTTGAGCCCGGCCGTTTCTGCCAGCGGCGCCAGCCGTTCGGCATGCTGGCGCGCCAGGATTTCGGTTGGCGCCATCAACACCGATTGCCGGCCGGCTTCGGCGGCTGCGACCATCGCCATCAGGGCGACAACGGTCTTTCCCGAGCCGACATCGCCCTGCAGCAGACGCAGCATGCGCTCGGGCTTCTCCATGTCCGAATGGATATCGGCCACGGCCTGGCGCTGGCCATCGGTGAGCGAAAAKGGCAGGGCTGCTTCGATCGCCTTGAGCATGCGGCCGTCACCGGCGGTGACGCGCCCGGCTGCCTTCTTCTGCTGCCGGCGCACCAGGGCAAGCGCGATCTGGCTCGCCAGCAATTCGTCATAGGCAACGCGCCTGCGTGCGATCGTGTCACCCTCGACGGCGCGCAGGTCCGGCGGGTGGTGTAGGGCACGGATGGCCTCGGCGAAGGAGGCGAAGCCGGCCTTCTGCAGAAAGCTGCGGTCCTGCCATTCGGCGAGCTCCGGACATTTTTCCGCCGCTGCTGCCACGATGCGTGTCATGACGCGGGGCCCGATGCCTTCGGTCAGGCCGTAGACCGGCTCGATCGACGGCAGGCTGGCGAAGGCCCGGGCATCCATGATGCGGTCGGGGTGGACCATTTGGCGCATACCGTCCCAGAGCTCGAGCTTGCCCGAGATGATGCGGAACTCGCCGACCGGCAACGTCTGCTGGAGATGGCGGACATCGGCATGGAAGAAGACCAGGGTCACGTCCCCGGTCTCGTCCTCGACGATGACGCGATAGGGAGCTTTGGCCTTGCCGGGCGGGGCCGGGCGATGCTCGGTGACACGGGCCGAAAAGGTCGCGACATCGCCGACCGGAGCGTCGGCGATGCTGGCGCTGGGGCGACGATCGATCGCGCCCGTGGGAAGGTGGAAGAGCAGGTCGACGACCCGCGCTGGCTGCGTCTCGTCGCCGAGCAGCTTGTCCAGAAGCTTGCCGAGCTTGGGGCCGACGCCGGGCAATATCGTCGCGGGAGCAAAGAGCGGATCAAGCAGGGAAGGACGCATCTGCCTCGGGTGGGAACCGGAATTGCGGGAAACGCGGCGGTTCGGCCACTGACTCGCCCCGACGCCATCGCTATATAGCCTGCATCGGCAGGTTCCGCGACGGGGCCGGCCCGTTCCGCCATTTGCATTTCATGCGAGGCTTACGATGAGTGGCTCTTCCCGCACCAGTGCCGATCTCGATCCGCGCCGCCGCAAGATCCTGTTCCGTGCCTGGCATCGCGGCATGCGGGAGACGGACCTGATCATGGGCCGCTTCGCCGACGCCGAGATCGGCACGTTGAGCGATGCCGAACTCGACGAGTTCGAGCAACTGATCGAGGTTCTCGACCGAGACCTGCTGTCCTGGATCACAGGAGAGGCCGAGGTGCCGGTGAACTACGATACGGCCGTGTTCCGACGGCTGAAGGCGTTCCACAACCACAGCAAGCCGATTCACGTCTGAGCACGCAGCGACAATCCGATATGAGCATTCCGCCCCCCGCCCAGCTCGCCAAGCTGCAGATCGACCGCATCCTCGACGCGCTGAAGCGGGGCGACAAGCCGACGCTCGCCAGCGTGCCGGACGGGTTCGACGCCGTCGTCCTTGCCGATCTCGTCCGGACCCGGGCGAAGAAGGTGGAAGGCGCGGCAATGCTCGTCTTCGTCGCGCGTGACGGGCAGCGGCTGCAGGTTCTGGAAAATGCGCTCCAGTTCGTGGCGCCCGATCTGGAGGTGATGAGCTTCCCGGCCTGGGACTGCCAGCCCTATGACCGCGTCTCGCCGGCTCCTGCCATCGGGGCCCATCGCATGACGACGTTGTCGCGACTGGCCAAGACCAAGTCAGGCGACAAGCCGCGTCTGCTGCTGACGACGGTCAACGCCGCGCTGCAGCGCGTGCCGGCCTTCAGCAAGGTGGCCTCGGAGAGCTTTTCGGCTGCGCCAGGCAACATGGTCGACACAGAGCAACTCGCACGCTGGCTCGACATGAACGGCTACCTGCGGACCTCGACGGTGCGCGAGACCGGCGAGTTCGCGGTGCGCGGTGGCATCGTCGATCTCTTTCCGCCCGGCATGCCTGCGCCGATCCGCCTCGACTTCTTCGGCGACGCGTTGGAATCGATCCGGACCTTCGACCCCGAGACGCAGCGCACCACGGGCCAGTTGCGCGGACTCGATCTCGTGCCGATGTCCGAGGCGCAGATGACGAGCGAGAGCATCAAGCGCTTTCGCCAGTCCTATATCACGAGCTTCGGCACGCCCGGCCGTGACGACATGCTCTACGAGGCGGTCAGCGAAGGCCGGCGGCCTGCGGGGCTCGAGCATTGGCTGCCCTTGCTGGCCGACCGGCTCGACACGCTCTTCACCTATCTGCCGGATGTGCCGCTGGTTCTCGACGCGCAGGCCGAGGATGCGGTCGGCGAGCGCATCAGCCTGATCAAGGACTACTACGATGCGCGCAAGGCCGCGCTCGACCAGGGCGGCACGGGAGGGACGCCCTACAAGCCGTTGCCACCCGATGCGCTCTACCTGTCCCCGGCCGAATGGCGCGGCGTGATCGACAATGCCGGCGTCGCGTCGCTGACGCCGTTCCAGCTGCCCGATAGCGACGGCAAGCTGATCGTCGATCTCGGCGCCCGCCAGGGTCGAAGCTTTGCGGCCGAGCGCGCCGACAATGCCGGCAGCGTCTTCGATGCGGCGGTCGCCCATGTGAAAGCGCTGCAGGCCGATGGCCGGCGCGTCATCCTTGCGGCATGGTCGGAGGGCTCCCGCGAACGCCTGGCCCATGTGCTGGCCGATCATGGCCTCAAGACCGTACAGACCACGGGGTCCCTGCGCGCGGCCTTCGATCTGAAGCCCGGCATCACGGCACTCGCGGTCTGGGGCTTCGAGACCGGCTTCGAGGCCGGCAAGCTTGCGGTCATCGGCGAGCAGGACATCCTGGGCGACCGCCTCGTGCGCCCGCGCCGCAAGACGCGCCGGCCGCAGGATTTCATCGCCGAGCTGTCATCGCTCGCGCCCGGCGACCTTGTCGTCCATGTCGATCACGGCATTGGCCGCTTCATTGGATTGCAGAGCATCACGGCGGCCGGAGCGCCGCATGATTGTCTCGAAATCCACTATGCGGGCGATGCCAAGCTGTTCCTGCCGGTCGAGAATATCGAGCTGCTCTCGCGCTATGGCTCGGAGGACACCGAGGTTCCTCTTGACCGGCTTGGCGGCGGTGGCTGGCAGGCGCGCAAGGCCAAGCTGAAGCAGCGCATCCGCGAGATGGCGGGCAAGCTGATCCAGATCGCTGCCGCCCGCGCGCTGAAGGAGGCGCCGCGCCTCGTTCCGCCGGACGGGCTCTATGATGAATTCCGGGCTCGCTTCCCGTTCGAGGAAACGGAAGACCAGCAGAACACGATCGATGCGGTACTGGACGATCTCGCGGCCGGTCGGCCGATGGACCGCCTGGTCTGCGGCGATGTCGGCTTCGGCAAGACCGAGGTGGCGCTGCGTGCCGCCTTCACGACGGCGCTGGCCGGCAAGCAGGTCGCGGTCGTGGTGCCGACGACATTGCTCGCCCGCCAGCATTACCGGAATTTCGCCGAGCGCTTTGCGGGGTTGCCGGTGAAGGTCGGCCAGGCCTCGCGCTTCGTCTCGGCTCAGGATCTCAAGGCGGTCAAGCAGGGCATCGCCGACGGCACCATGGACATCGTCGTCGGTACCCATGCCCTGCTCGGCAAGGGCGTCGAGTTCAAGGATCTCGGCCTCGTCATCGTCGACGAGGAGCAGCATTTTGGCGTCAACCACAAGGAGCGGCTGAAGGAGTTCCGCGCCGAGGTGCATATGCTGACGCTGTCGGCCACGCCGATACCGCGTACGCTCCAACTCGCCATGACGGGTGTGCGCGAGCTCTCGATCATTGCGACCCCGCCGGTCGACCGGTTGGCCGTGCGGACTTTCGTCACGCCGTTCGATCCGCTGATCGTGCGCGAGGCGTTGCTGCGCGAGCGCTATCGTGGTGGCCGCAGCTTCTATGTCGTGCCGCGCATCGAGGACATCGCCGAGGTCAAGGACTTCCTCGACAAGCAGGTACCCGAGGCCAAGGTCGGCATTGCCCATGGCCAGATGGCGGCGGGCCAGCTCGAGGACGTGATGACGGCCTTCTACGAGGGCCAGTACGACGTTCTGCTCTCGACCACGATCGTCGAGTCCGGGCTCGATATCCCGACGGCTAACACCCTGATCGTGCATCGCGCCGACATGTTCGGCCTCGCCCAGCTCTATCAGCTGCGCGGGCGCGTCGGCCGCTCGAAGATCCGCGCCTACGCGCTCTTCACCATGCCGGCCAATCGCAAGCTGACCGAGCAGGCCGAGCGCCGGCTGAAGGTTCTGCAATCGCTCGACACGTTGGGTGCGGGGTTCCAGCTCGCCAGCCACGATCTCGACATCCGTGGCGCCGGCAACCTGCTCGGCGACGAGCAATCCGGGCACATCAAGGAGGTCGGCTACGAACTCTACCAGCAGATGCTCGAGGAGGCGGTGGCGCAGCTCAAGGCCGGCATCGACATCGTTGCCGAAAGCCAATGGTCGCCAAGTATCCAGATCGGCGCGCCGGTGATGATCCCCGAGCACTATGTCACCGACCTGACGCTGCGCCTGACCCTCTACAAGCGGCTCTCGACGCTCGACGAGGATGGCGAGATCCAATCCTTCGGTGCCGAGCTGGTCGACCGTTTCGGGCCGCTGCCGGAAGAAGTGCAGCAACTTCTGGAGATCGTGGCGATCAAGGCGCTCTGCCGCCGGGCCAATGTCGAGAAGGTCGAGGCCGGACCGAAGGGCATCATCGTTGCTTTCCGCGACAACGAGTTCGCCAATCCCGAGGGGCTGGTCGGCTATGTCGCGAAGCAGGGAACGCTGGCCAAGGTCCGTCCCGACATGCGCGTCGTCTTCATCGACGACTTCGAGACGGCGGAGCAGCGGCTCAAGGGCACGCGCCGGTTGCTGACCGATCTGGCGCGCATCGCCGAGCGAAAGAAGGCGGCGTGAGCATCAGCACGAGACGCTGGCCTTAGCCTCGTCTGTCATGGGAGGGGCGCGGCGGCGAAGCAATCCCGGCCTCTGCCTGAGGGGATTGCTTCGCTCGTGACGACGAGACAGGGCGTCTCTGACGCAAGGCATAGGCCCGAAACGCGGACGGCTTTCGGGAAGGCTGCTGCAAGCGCAGAAGGTTAGATCATCGGCCGCTCAGGCGACGGTCACGCGCCCGCGGGAGATCTTCAGGCTCAGCTGCCCGTTCTTCAGCGCCAGCGCCTTGTTGCCGAAGACTTCGCGGCGCCAACCCTGCAGGGCCGGTACATCGGCCAGGTCGTCCGAGGCGATGGCCTCGAGATCGTCGGTCGAGGCCAGGATCTTGGGGGCGACGCGTTCGGCATCGGCGGTCGCCTTCAGCAACACCTTGAGCAGGTCGAGTACGGCGCCATTGGTCGGGCGTCCGCGCTCGCGTTCGAGACGGGGCAGGGTCCTGGGATCGAGCGCCAGGCCGCGCTCGATCGCCGCGAGCACCTCGCCGCCGGCCCGCGAGCGCTCGAAGCCGTTCGGCACGGAGCGAAGCTCCGCCAGCGCCTCGACCGAGCGCGGACCGCGCTGAACGATATCCATCAGCGCATCGTCCTTCAGCACCCGCTGGCGCGGCACGTCGCGGCTTTGCGCCTCCCGCTCCCGCCAGGCGGCGATCTCCATCAGCAGCGCGACTTCCTTGGGCTTGCGAATCCGGCCCTTCAGGCGCTGCCAGGCGTTCTCGGGCCTGACCTCATAGGTGCCTGGCGAATTCAGGATCGCCATTTCCTCGGCAACCCAGCCCTCACGGCCGCTGGCGGCGAGATCGGCCGATAGGGCGAGATAGATGTCACGCAGATAGGTGACATCGGACTCGGCATAGGTCAGCTGCGCCTCGGTCAACGGTCGGCGCGACCAGTCGGTGAAGCGCGAGGATTTGTCGATCCGCGCCTTGGCGAGGTCGTTGGCGAGCTGCTCGTAACCGACGGAGTCGCCATAGCCGCAGACCATTGCGGCGACCTGCGTGTCGAATAGCGGGGTCGGGAGCATCTTGCCGATGATCCAGATGATCTCGAGGTCCTGCCGTGCGGCGTGGAACACCTTGACGACGTTCTGGTCGGCCATCAGCGCCAGGAAGGGCGCGAGGTCGATTTCGGGGGCGAGCGGATCGACAAGCACCGCCTCGTCGGGCGAGGCGAGCTGGATCAGGCAGAGCTTCGGATAATAGGTCGTCTCCCGCAGGAATTCGGTGTCGACCGTGACGAAGGGATGCTGGGCCAGCCGCGCGCACGCCTCGGCCAGATCCTGTGTGGTGGTGATGAGGCTCATGATTAGCGGCTTAGCGGAGGAACGGGTTGTCCGTCGAGTCCGCGTTTCATGCTTCTGCTCGCCGGCGCCGCATGACCTTCAGAAGAACGGGCCTGTCCTTCGGGGCCCGGACAAGGTCATCTGCCTTGTCTACGTATTGAAACCTTCACACCATGGTGCGACGGCCTCTGCCGCCTCCTTGCGGCGAACAGCTGGAATGCCGGCTTCGCGCATCACGATTATCGCTGCCATTCTTGACAATCCGCGCGCCTGCGTGTGCTTACGCCGAAGGTTTCAGCTGGCCTTGCGCCGGCTCCTTCGCATTTCCGAGAGACGAGTCCCGTGACCTTGCATCGCTATCGCTCCCACACCTGCGGCGCCCTTCGCGAGAGCGATATCGGCAATCAGGTTCGCATTTCGGGCTGGTGCCACCGCATCCGCGACCATGGCGGTGTGCTCTTCATCGATCTGCGCGACCATTACGGCATGACCCAGGTCGTGATCGATCCGGACTCGCCGGCTTTCGCCGAAGCGGAGAAGATTCGGGCCGAGTGGGTCATCCGCATCGACGGCAAGGTCAAGGCTCGCCTCGAGGGGACCGGGAACGCCAATCTCGCGACCGGTGCGATCGAAGTCTTCGCCGCGGCGCTCGAAGTGCTGGGTCCTTCAGGCGAGCTGCCGCTGCCGGTGTTCGGCGATCTCGAATACCCCGAGGACACGCGCCTGAAATATCGCTTCCTCGACCTGCGTCGCGAGAAGCTGCACAACAACATCATGCTGCGTGGCAAGGTCATCGACTCGCTGCGCAACCGCATGAAGACCTCGGGCTTCTCGGAATTCCAGACGCCGATCCTGACCGCGTCCTCGCCGGAAGGCGCGCGCGACTTCCTGGTGCCGAGCCGGCTGCATCCCGGCCATTTCTACGCCCTGCCGCAGGCACCGCAGCAGTACAAGCAGCTGCTGATGATGGCGGGCTTCGACCGCTATTTCCAGATCGCGCCCTGTTTCCGCGACGAGGATCCGCGCGCCGACCGTCTGCCGGGCGAGTTCTACCAGCTCGACGTCGAGATGAGCTTCGTCACGCAGGAAGACGTCTTCCGCACCATGGAGCCGGTGATCGCCGGCGTTTTCGAGGAATTCGGCGGCGGCAAGTCGGTCACCAAGAACTGGCCGCGCATTCCCTATGCCGAGTCGATCCGCAAATACGGCTCGGACAAGCCTGATCTTCGCAACCCGCTCGAGATGCAGGATGTGTCGGAGCATTTCCGCAGTTCGGGTTTCAAGGTCTTCGCCCGCATCCTGGAAGACGAGAAGAACCAGGTCTGGGCGATTCCGGCACCGGGCGGCGGTTCGCGTGCCTTCTGCGACCGCATGAACTCCTGGGCTCAAGGCGAAGGCCAACCCGGCCTCGGCTACATCATGTGGCGCGAAGGCGCGGGTGCTGGCCCGATCGCCAACAATATCGGTCCGGAGCGGGTCGAGGCGATCCGCATCGCGCTTGGTCTGAAGGATGGCGACGCTGCCTTCTTCGCAGCGGGCAACCCCGACAAGTTCTACAAGTTCGCCGGCGCCGCCCGTAACAAGGTTGGCTCGGAGCTCGGCTTGATCGACGAGAACGCCTTCGCTTTCGCCTGGATCGTCGATTTCCCGATGTACGAGTACAACGAGGACGAGAAGCGGGTCGATTTCTCGCATAACCCGTTCTCGATGCCGCAAGGCGGGTTGGAGTCGCTGCAGAAGGACGATCCGCTGGCGATCAAGGCCTTCCAGTACGACATCGCTTGCAACGGCTACGAACTCGCCTCGGGCGGCATTCGCAATCACCGCCCTGAGGCGATGGTTAAGGCCTTCGAGATCGCCGGTTATGGCGAGGAGACGGTGATCGAGCGCTTTGGCGGCATGTACCGGGCCTTCCAGTATGGCGCGCCGCCGCATGGTGGCATGGCAGCGGGTATCGACCGCATCATCATGTTGCTCGCCGGCGCCAGCAACCTGCGCGAGGTCGCGCTGTTCCCGATGAACCAGCAAGCGGTCGATCTGCTGATGGGGGCGCCCTCCGAGGTCGGCCCGAAGCAGCTGCGCGAGCTCCATATCCGCCTGAACCTGCCTGAAAAGAACGGCTGACCCCCCGCCATGCCTGCCCCGACCGGAGCGCGCTTGTCCGCGCTCGCCTGCCTGCTCGCGCTGCCGCTAACCGCCTGTGTCACCGCTGCGCCCCACACAAGCTCGGGGCGGGCGGTGGAGCTTGCCAATCTGGTCTCGCGCTCGATCGCCTGCCGTGCTGGAGCACCACGCACCAGCACACTCGACCGCTTCCTCGACGCCGAGCGTGCCCGTGGCGCGACGCCGGAGCAGATCGCGGGAGCGCGCTCGACCTATGTCACCGTTTCGGAGGCGGCGACCATCAATCAGGATGTCCGGCCCGAAGCCTGCTCTGCGGAAGAACGCAGCTCCTTGAAGCCACGCATGGCGCGCGTCCGGGCCGGCGATTTCAGCGGGCTCTGAGCGCGATCAGCCATGCCCTTCGCCAGAGCCTTCCTCTGCAGCCTGCTTCTGCCTGCGCTTGCGGCCTGTACGACGACTGCCGGTCCAGTGCCCGGCACGGCGGAGTTTGCGGCCGTCAAAGTCTCGCGCGGCTATGATTGCGGTGTCGCCGTCGATCGCCGCCGTGTGATGGCGGGGCTTGCCCCGGCCGAGCGCGGACGTTTCGTCGTCGTCAATGCCAGCCTCGCGGTGAAGTCCTACAAGGCGCCGCGCCACTGCGATGCCGCCGAACGCAGCGCGGTTCAGCACGAGCTCGCCGGTCTCACACGGCGCTGAATTCTGCTTGCCTGCCGGGGGCGATCCCGGCCAGAAGGCAGGAATGCCGCCCGCGAACGAGTTGCTCCCGCTCCAAGAAACCGTCACCGCGGTCGTCGTCGCCTATGACAGCGCCGATGTCCTGCCGGCCTGCCTGGATGCGCTACGGCGCGAAGGCGTGCCTGCCATCGTCGTCGACAATGCCAGCAGTGACGATTCGGCCGCAATCGCGCGGGCGCATGGCGCAACGGTGATCGCGAGCCCCAGGAATGAAGGCTATGGCCGAGCCAACAATCTCGGCATCGCAGCCTGCCGCACTCCCTACGCGCTGATCGTCAATCCCGACCTCGTGCTGCAGCCGGGCGCCATGGCGGGGTTGCTGGCTGCCGCTGGGCGCTACCCCGATGCCGGGATGCTGGCTCCGCGCATTGTCGAGCCGTCAGGGCGCGTCTTCATCCAGCCGCGTTCGCTGCTGTCGCCGGCTCATCTCAATCATTCCGGCGCGGCAATTGTACCGGAGGGGGATGCCTGCCTGCCGTTTCTCTCGGGCGCCTGCCTCTTGCTCCGCTGCGAGGCCTTCGAAGCGCTGGGCGGTTTCGATCCGCGAATCTTCCTGTTCTACGAGGACGATGATCTTTGCCGCCGCATGAGGGACGCCGGGCATGCGCTCGTGCATGTGCACGATGCACAGGCGCATCACGCGCGCGGCCGTTCCAGCAAGCCCAGCCCCGGCCGCCGTTTCAACGCACGCTGGCATCTCGCCTGGTCGCACGCCTATATCTCGGCCAAATACGGGCAAGTCGGGCCGTCGTCCTTTGCGATTTGCGAAAACATCGCAAAGACAGTCGGTTACGCCTTGATCTTCAACCGCCTCAAGATGATGGCGCATGCCGGATCTGCCGCTGGCGCGCTGGATTGGCGGCGGGGACGGACGGCGCTCTCGCGGCAGGGCCTGGACGAATAGCTCGCGCGCCTTAGATCATCGGACCGGATATCGTATCCGGTTCGATGATCTCACCCTTTGTGTTTGCATCGGCTTTGCCCCGAAAACCGCAATCCACTTTTCGGGCCGATGCCTTAGAGGTGCAGGTCCTTCATGGGGGTGGTGATGATCCTGCGGATCTCGCGCAACTGCCTGAAGACGAGCCGTGCCTTGCGCAGCACATTGCTGTCGGCCGAGAGCAACTCGGCCTCACGTGCGGCAAAGGCGGCTTTGCCCTGCAGGGCAGGGATTGGGCTCAGCGGCAGCGGGGTGTTCGGCAAGGCCGAGAGATCGAGCTCAGTCAGAGCCGGCTCGGCTCCGCGAAGGCTCTTGCCGATCATGCTGCGCGCTACGTCGAGGCGGCTTGCGGCGGCATCCCGGACCGGCTTCTGCATCACGGCGCTGGAATCGCGCCACTGGATGCCCCTTCGATAGGCCGGAACCCATTGCACCTGAGCTTCGAGCAGGTTCAGCCCGGCATAGCGGGCCAGGGCAGGGAAGGCATCGTCGTAGAAGCGCCAGCAATCGACGGGGAAGCGGTGCCGCGGACCGCCGCCCGGTGAGGTGATGAACGCGAGTCCATTGCCCTTCAGCACGCGCGAAATCTCAAGGATGGTGATCCAGAAATACTCTGCATGCTCGAAGACCTCCGAGCAGGTCACGACATCGACCGAGCCGGTGGCGATCTCTTTCCAGTCATAGGGATCGGCCACCGCCACATCGACGTTCAGCCCCGGCTCGATGTCCATGCCGACAAGTTTCCAGGCCGGGTTCGACATGACGTCGCGGTTGGACAGGCTCTGTCCGTCGACAATGGCCGAGCCGACGTCGAGCACGGTCAGCGGCGAGGTCTCGACTGCGGAGAGATAGGCCTTGCGGAAGACCCGCGCCTTGTCGTTGGCAGAATCATGCATGGGGGCGGTCCGGCAATGGAGGGAGGCCGTATCGGAGGGGGAGCCTTCGATCCTGAACGGCGAACTATCAGGAAACGGCTCTCGGAGGCAAATCCTCGATCCTGTCGGACATCAAGACCGGGATCAGTCGTCTGATGTCGGCCTCGGGCCAGGCCCACCATTGGCTCGCCAGCAGGGTCGCGATCTTCTCCTCCGTCAGGCGGTGCCGCAGCAGCCGTGCCGGATTGCCGGCGACGACGCCATAGGGCGGAACATCCTTCGTGACGACGGCGCGGGCGCCGATGACGGCGCCATGACCGATGCGGACTCCGGAGAGGATCAGCGCTTGCGACCCGAGCCAGACATCATGGCCGATGACGACGTCGCCGCGCGAGACCTGATTGCCGGGATGGTGCTTCGCTTCGGGCCATAGCCGTGGGTAGTCGTGGAATGGGTAGGTCGTCGCCCATTCCGTGCGGTGGTTGCCGCCGAGCAGGATCTCGACCCCGTCTCCGACCGAGCCGTAGCGCCCGATGATCAGGCGCGCCCCGCTTCCGGCGAAGCGCACCTTCGGCCGCCCATAGGTGTAGCGTCCGACAACGATCTGCCCCGGGTGCCGAGCGATCAGGTTGGCCAGATACAACCGGGCCTGGTTGTCGGGGTTGAAGCGCCGGCGCAGAAAACTGCGCGGGCCCTGTGGCAGCCCGGCCCACCACGCTGCGATCGCGGAGGGCCGCCAGGACTCGTCTTCGGGAAGAAGCTCGACAGACCAGTTATTCGGCATTGGCCTTGAGGTCGATCTTGTCGAAGATCTCGGTCGGATCGGTGATCGTGATGACGTCGGCGAGGCCGAGACCCCCTGTCGCCTTCGCATTGGCCTGGACGGTCAGCGTGCCTGGCTTCGCCGCAAAGCGCGAGACCGCCGCGGTCAGGGTCTTGGCCGCGTCGGACGGGCCGAGGACCGCGGCAAGGCCGAGGCTGGCCATCATCGCATATTCGCGCCGCAGATCGTCGGGCTTGCGCTTGTTCTTGCGGGCCTCGTTCTCGATGAACTTCTCGAGCAGACCGAGATTCTTCAGCCTGGCATCCAGGCTGCGGGCTGTCGCGCCGAGTGCCGCAACCTGTGCGAGCGCGAGATCGCTGGAGAACAGGTCCTTGGTGACGTTACCGAGGGTACCCGAGGCCTCGAACTGTGCCATGCCGCCGCTCCCGAGCGAGAGCGTACGGATCGCAAGCTCGTTGCGTGCGGGGTCCCAGGCGAGGTCGAGCTTCGCGGAGAGGTCGAGGGCGCGGTAGCCCATGGCAATCAGATCCGCGGCCGCGGGATTGCCGGTTGCCTCGCTCACCGGAGCGGTGAGCTTGTCGATCGTCAAGGCAAGCTTGGTGGGGATGCCGTTGATCTGGTCGGCGGCAGCAATCTCGAAGGTACCGAGCCCGACGCGGATCGGGGCCTGCGCTGGCTGACCCGGCTTTGCCGTTTGCGGCACATCGACCGAGAGCCCGGCAAGCCGGATCGTGCCGAGTTTGGGGATCAGTTTGCGGAAATCGAGCGAATCGATCTCGGTTTCGGGCTTGGCCAGGACCTCCTTCAGGCCCTTGAACATGGGCGCGAGCGAAAAGCCGGAATAGCTGAGCGACTCGAACCCTGCCTTGGCGCCCGCACCCGCGAAAGAGAAACCTTCCACGGCGTAGCCGGACCTGGCCGGCGCATCTTCGCCATACGCCATCCTGGCGATTCTCACGTCCATGGCGACCGGCGCTTCGCCCGGATTCGGCGGAACGGAGAGTGCCATCACCATATCGCGAACCTCGCCGCTGCCATAGTCGATGGCATCGAACAGCGAGAACATGGAAAGCGCCATGCGCTTGTCGGCCTCGAGCCGGGCAGGGTCGCGCTCGGCCTTCGAGCTGAGCCCTGCCTTCTGGTCGGCCTCTGCCTGCGCGATGATCCGCGACAGGAGCTCTCCGACCGGCTCGTCTCCGACGCGCATCTTGAAATCGCGGCTGGTCGCCTTGCCGAGCGAGATCTTGCCGAGCTGGCCCAGATCGATCGCGTAGCCGTCCTGCTCGAAGCGGCCGAAGATCGGCTGCATGGCTTCTTCCACGCCGGGTTTGGCGCGCTCGCTCAGCACGCGTGCGAGATGGCGCATGTCGAACGCTTCGAAGCTGATGCGCTTGATCTCGCCCTTCATCGCGCCGGTCGGCCCACCGGTCGCGGATATCGCTCCGCCTCCCGCCGAGCCGCGGCCGATCTTGCCGTCGCGAATCTCACTGAAGCGGATGTCGCGGTACGTCGTGACCTGCCTTTGCGGCCCGAGAACCTGCTCGACCGTCAATTCGGGCGCACTGATTTCCGACGCGGTGAGGCGGCCCGTCCGGGCAACCGCGCTCTCGCCGGTGCTGCCATTGAACAACGAGACAAAAGCTTCGCGCTCGAGGCTGGAGCCCTTCACATCGACCTTCGGTATCGCGACGACGATCGCGCCAAGGTCCAGGCGGATATTGTCGATCTGGAAATCGGCTGCCCAGGACGGCTGCGCCAGAACGAGGATAAGGGCTGCGGCCGCCGTTATGCGCAGGCGGCGCATCGGGCTGCGAAGGGTCGACGTGATCATGACGGTCTCCAGATGGCGGCAGCGAACCTGCCGCAACGCAGCGAGGAAAGGAAGACGACTTGCTCTCGCGGACGCAGGAAAAACTTGACCGCCTCGCTGCGATCTTTCGTATCTGTCTCAGATCCGCCATCCGGCCTGTGCAGGAGCGGTGCGGGCGACGAATGCAATGGAGCTTAGAGACGATGCGGTCCGCCCGACGATTCCCTGCAGCCTGCCTTGCCTTGCTGCTTCTGGCTCTTGCCCCCGTCATGGCATTCGCGCAGCAGGCGGCTCCCGCGACCGGGCTGGAAACGCTTGCGATCGTCGGCAGCGGGCAGCGCCATGTCTTCCAGGTCGAGGTCATGCGCACGCCCGATCAGCGAGCGCGTGGCCTGATGCACCGCAATTACCTGCCGCCGGACCGCGGCATGCTGTTCGATTTCGGCCAGGTCGAGCCGGTCGCGATGTGGATGCAGAATACCTTCATCCCGCTCGACATGCTGTTTATCCGCGCTGATGGAACCGTCGTGCGTATCGCCGCGCAGACCGAGCCGCTCTCGACCCGTACGATACCCTCAGGCGAGCCGGTGCTCTCGGTCCTTGAGATCAATGGCGGCATCGCCGCCAAGCTCGGCATCAAGCCTGGCGACAAGGTGGAGCATCCGCTCTTCAAGCGGTGAGGCGGTTTTTCGCGCGCAGGGCAGCGTTGCGATCGTCCCTCGAAACCGGTCGGCCAGGCCTGTATTCCTCCTGCATTCCTGGTGAACGCGCGGGCCGTGACGGCCACCGCATGAAGGGCGTCGCGCCGTCGAAGCTCTGTGGATTGCGGAAGAAATCTGGCGGCGAATCACAGAATTGCCCACTTCCTTAATCAAAGGCGGTCATCCCGGATTTCATCCCCGCTACCCAGCACGCTTGCGAAGGACGGATCATGACGACACGTGCCGTGGTCGCAACGCTAGCGATGTGCGTTGCGCTGATCACCGGAGGCCGCCCGGATGACGCCCATGCCGAGCAGATCGCGGCCGCGACTCGGGGGCGCACCTCGCCACCAGCTGCGTTCCTCACCTTCTGCGCGAAGAATCCGGCGGAATGCGCACGATCGGGGCCTGTGGTGCGTAGCGTCTCGCTTTCTCCCCAGCGCCACGGTGAGCTGCAGGAAGTGAATGCGCATGTGAATGCGACCATTCAGGAGGTCTCCGACCTGGCGCATCATGGTCAGGAAGATGTCTGGAGCATACCGGCGGATGGTCGAGGCGATTGCGAAGATTTTGCGCTCCTGAAGCGCAAGCTGCTGATCCAGCGCGGTTGGCCGTCATCGGCGCTGCTGATGACGGTTGTCGGAACGCCCGAGGGGGAGGGCCATGCCGTGCTGACGGTGGTGACCGATTCGGGAGATTTCGTTCTGGACAACAAGAGATCGCGCATCCTGCTCTGGTCGCAAACAGGCTATGTCTTCTTTAGCCGGGTGGCGCAGGCCAATCCGCGCCAGTGGGAATCGATCGACGGCGGGAATGCGAGATTCACCGCAGCAACGCGACACGGGTTCCATCCTCAAGCCGGCCGTTAGCCGCCAGACAGCAAACGCCCCGGAGTGACTCGGGGCGTGTCTCGTTTCACATGCTCTGAAGACACTGGCGGTTACCGGCCACCGTGGTTGCCGCCATTGCCACCGCCTTGACCGCCGCCATTGCCGCCACCCTGGCCACCGCCATTGCCGCCACCCTGGCCACCGCCATTGCCGCCACCCTGGCCACCGCCATTGCCGCCACCGTGGCCGCCGCCATTGCCGCCACCCTGGCCACCGCCATTGCCGCCACCGTGGCCGCCGCCATTGCCGCCACCCTGGCCACCGCCATTGCCGCCACCCTGGCCACCGCCATTGCCGCCACCCTGGCCACCGCCATTGCCGCCACCGTGACCGCCGCCATTGCCGCCGCCGTGACCGCCGCCATTGCCGCCACCCTGGCCACCGCCATTGCCACCACCGTGACCGCCGCCATTGCCGCCACCCTGGCCACCGCCATTGCCACCGCCGTGACCGCCGCCATTGCCGCCACCATCGCCGCCGCCATTGCCACCGCCGTGGCCGCCACCATTGCCACCGCCGTGGCCGCCGCCATTGCCGCCACCGTGACCGCCGCCATTGCCACCGCCGTGGCCGCCACCATTGCCGCCGCCGTGRCCGCCRCCATTGCCRCCRCCGTGRCCGCCRCCATTGCCGCCRCCGTGACCGCCGCCATTGCCACCGCCGTGGCCGCCACCATTGCCGCCGCCGTGACCACCGCCATTGCCACCGCCGTGGCCGCCRCCATTGCCRCCGCCGTGACCGCCACCATTGCCACCGCCGTGGCCGCCGCCTGAGCCACCGTTGCCACCGGAGCCACCGCTACCGCCGGAACCGCCACTGCCGCCGGAACGGCCGTCACCTCCGGAGCCGCCACCGCCGCCCGAACTGCCGCTCCCACCGGACCCAGCGCCCCCACCGGGCCCAGCGCCCCCACCGGATCCACCGCCTCCGCCGGACCCGCCGCCCGAACCCGAACCGCTGCTGTTGCTCGCTGTGCTGGCGCCGCCGCCAGCAGGATTTCCGCCTTCGCCGCCGTTGCCGTTACCGTTGCCTGCCGGATTTCCGGCGCTGCCGGGTGCTCCTGAAGACAGTGCTCCCGTTGTCAGCGGCGGGCACGCCCAGTACTCGCCGCCGTCCTGCTGGTAGAGGGCACATGCCTGATTGGGCGCGCGCGTCCGGCGACCGTTGGGGGTGACAGCGGTGTAATACTGAACGCCGCCAGGGGCAGCCCCCTGGAAGGCGGGCGCCCCGGTGCCGATCGCCGCCGTGGCGCGCGGTGGACAGGCCCACAAGGGTCCGCTGTCATATTCCTGAATGACACAGTCCCGACTCGGCGCCCGCGTTTTGCGCCCGTTGGCCGTGACCGCGTTGTAATACCGCACCCCGCCGGGACCGGGGAGGCTGGAAGCCGATCCGGATGTCGCAGCCGCACTGCTCGCGGACCAATCCAGGCCTACAGGTCCACTCATCCTGTTGCGGCCGGACGGATCGCACTGCCAGAGCCTCTGGCTTCCGATGAGTTTGCTTTCGCAGGAACGATAGGGCTGTTGCGTCGGAGTGCCGTCTATCGCGAGGCCTTCATAATATTCGGGAAGGCCACGAGCGGCAGGATTCTGTGCGTAGGATAATGTTGATGTTGTAGCAAGCAAGCCGGCAATCAGTATGCTGGATTTTAGATATTTCATAGCAATGCCTCCCGCCCAGGGAGGCATTAAGCCGCCAGGGCGCTAATTGGTTTTTCTTTGAAATGCGAAGTTCATCTTCAATATTTTTCGTGCTTTCTCATTTTTGAACATATCGAGATTTGTTGGTTTTGCTCAATTTGGCTTTTACGCTAGGTCGTTTCTCCTTAGGGGGGATTTGCCTACACCCCGCACGAGGCTCCCTCGTCATCCGAAAAGGTAGGCATTCCGGCCAGAGGGCTCGAAAGTGCAGCATCTCGCATTAGCCCGTTGCAGGAACGGCAGGGCGCGAAAGTGGTAGATTGCATCTGCGCGCAGGGTGTCGGCGCACGCGAAGGCGAACGAATTGAGTGTGCTTCGACGGCCGTACGGCCAATTTCGTCGTTCGGGCTCTGGGTTGCGCGAAGGCACGGCGGGAAATGCCTGACGAATTTGCCTGGGAATTTCATCGGAACTTACGGTTCCCATGGCGGCAGTTCGGTGCTATCTCGTTGCGCGTCGCATGTGGCCGTCGAGGAGCGTGTGCGATCGTTTCGTGAGTGATTTGATGCACTTGCAGACAGTCGGGGTATAGCGCAGCCCGGTAGCGCATCTGCTTTGGGAGCAGAGGGTCCCAGGTTCGAATCCTGGTGCCCCGACCATTCTCGAGATCGCCTGGCCCGCTGTCGCGGGCCAATGGAATGACGAGCTGACGGCCGAGCCAGAGCATGACCGCACGCATTTACCGCCCAGCCCGCAATGCCATGCAGTCCGGCACGGCAAAGACCGAGCGCTGGCTGCTGGAATTCGAGCCGGAGCAGCCGCGCCAGATCGAACCGCTGATGGGGTGGACATCCTCTGCCGATATGAAGAGCCAGGTGAAACTCTGGTTCGACACGGAGGATGAGGCAGTGGCCTATGCCACGCGCAACGGCATCGCCTATCGGGTGGAGCAGCCCCATGTGCCGAAGCGGCGCGGCATGGCCTATTCGGATAACTTCAAGTTCAATCGTGTCGGGCAGTGGACCCACTGACCAACCATTTGGCGCCTGACCGGGCGCTTTCGACTACGGGCCCGTAGCTCAGTTGGATAGAGCAGCAGCCTTCTAAGCTGCTGGTCGCAGGTTCGAATCCTGCCGGGCTCGCCACTTCTATCGATCGCAGTCGCGGGACGCGCTGAGATCCACCAAGAATCGCACAGACGGATTCCCGCGATGAGCGACGTGAAGGACAGCAACGGCAATGTCCTGAGGGACGGCGATTCCGTGACGCTGATCAAGGATCTCAAGGTGAAGGGGACCTCCGTCACCTTGAAACGCGGTACCCTGGTCAAGAACATCCGCCTGACCGGCAGCGAGGATGAGATCGAGTGCAACGCCGAGAAGGTGAAGGGACTTGTGCTCAGAACGGAATTCCTGAAGAAGGCCTGACGCTGGCCCGAAGGGTCCAACCTTCTCCCCCGAGTTTCGGAGCCGCCGGAATCGACGGCGCCTGCGCATCGTAGGTCGAAGATCATCCGGCCGAAAAGGACGAAGGCCGCGAGGACTGCGCCAGAGAAGCCTGGCCACGGATAATCCTCCTGCCTCGTCGTCGCGGTTGCGGCGCCCGCAAGGGATATCCTGCGTTTGGCTTGCAGGAGGGGAGGTGGCGTCGTAAACGGCGTGCGTCGCCGGGACGCGGGCCGTTTTGCCTTGATCGCGCCCGAAAGCCCCGCCATGCCGGCGGCGCCCTGGGTCGATACCTGGCCTTGCGACATTCATGCCTGCGATGAACGCGACCTGGCCGGTCGCGAGGATGGACAATGCTTTCGCTCCGGCCCGTGTTTGACCGCATCTCCGTTTTCGCATCGGCCAGCCATTGGCGCGCCTGCGTCTTCCTGCTTCTGCTCTCCCTCGCAGCCTTCCTGCCGGGATTCACGAGCCTCCAGCCGCTCGATCGCGACGAACCGCGCTTCGCCCAGGCGAGCAAACAGATGCTCGAGACCGGCGATTTCGTCGATATCCGCTTCCAGCAGGAGGCGCGGCACAAGAAGCCCGTCGGAATCTATTGGCTGCAGAGCGCGGCTGTGACCGCCGGCGAGGCGCTGGGTGTCCAGGACCCTCGTCATCAGATCTGGCTCTATCGCGTGCCGTCGCTGATCGGCGCGGTTGCCACGGTGCTGCTGACCTATTGGGCGCTGCTCGCCTTCTTCAGCCCGGGCGTGGCGCTGCTCGGCGGGGCTCTGATGGCCGCTGCTGTGCTGCTCGGCGTCGAAGCCCGGATCGCCAAGACCGATGCGGTGCTCGCAGCCTGCGCGGTGGCGACGATGGGGGCATTGGCGCGCGCCTGGCTGGATTGGACCCGCTCGCTCGCCTTCGTGCCGGACCGCCGCAACTGGCTGGTTTTCTGGGGCGCGACAGCGATTGCCCTGCTGATCAAGGGGCCGATCGTGCCGATGGTCTGGGGACTCGCCACGATCGTGCTATGCATCCGCGAGCGCTCCTGGCGTTGGTTCTCATCGTTGCGCCCGTCCTGGGGGCTGCTGCTTTGCCTGCTCGTCGTGCTGCCCTGGTTCGTGGCGATCGCCTGGAAGACCGGCGGCAGTTTCTTCACGGCCAGCGTCGGCAACGATATGTTGGGCAAGGTCGCGGAGGGCCAGGAGAAGCACTGGGGTCCGCCCGGGCTCTATCTGCTGATCTTCTTCGGCACCTATTGGCCGGCGGCTGCTTTCGCCGCGATGGCGATCCCCTTTGCCTGGGTGCGTCGCCGCGAGCCGCAGATCATCTTCCTGCTGGCCTGGATCGTGCCGTCCTGGATCGTCTTCGAGGCGGTGCCGACCAAGCTGCCGCATTACGTGCTGCCGCTCTATCCGGCGGTCACGACGCTGCTGCTTCTGGCGATGGTCAATGGCGGCATCGATCGCCTTCGGCGTGGCGCGACCGCGACCGCCGCGCTGGTCCTGCTGGTCCCGACGGCGCTTGTCGGCGTGATCATCTATGCCAACTGGACGCTGGATCGCACCGTACCCTATCTCGCACTTCCAGTTTTCGCGCTGGCGCTGTTCGTGGCCTGGCGCGTCGTCATGGCGTTCCGGCAGGGCGACCTGGAGGGTGCGCTCTGGCGCTGCGTCCTGGCGAGCCTCCTGCTCTCGATCGGCGTCTACGGCTTTGCGATCGAGAGCCTGCGTTCGCTCAAGCTCTCGCCCCGTCTGGCGGAAGCCGTCCGGGCGGTCGGCTGTGCCGATCCCGCAGTGATGACCGTGGGTTATCGCGAGCCGAGCCTCGTCTTCCTGACCGGGACCGATCTTGCCATGGGGCCGAATGGTGCGGCGGCCGCTGCCTTCCTGAAGGAGCCCGGCTGCCGGATCGCGCTCGTCGAAAAACGCTTCGAAGCGGAGTTCCATGCCGGCGTCGCCGCCGCCGGGATCACGCCACGTCTCGTCACCTCGATTCCCGGCTTCAATCTCAATGGCGGCAAGCGGCTCGAGATGGCCGTGTTCGCGCGACAGTGAAACCTGCTTGCCCTGTTTGCGCGCTTGACGCAGTTTGCGCGCCGTTTTCCCGGATGAAGCTTTCGTGACCGAGACACAACCCATCACCTTGCCGCAACTCAGCGTTGTCGTGCCCGTTCGCAACGAAGTCGGCAATGTCGGGCCGCTGCTGGCCGATATCGAGGCGGCCTGCCAAACGCTCGGCGCCTTCGAGGTGATCTATGTCAATGACGGCTCGACCGATGGCACGGCGGCCGCGCTGCGCGAGCTCGGCACGACGCGCCCCTGGCTGCGTGCGATCCGCCACGAACAATCCTGCGGGCAGAGCGCGGCTGTGCGTACCGGTGTCCGCCACGCCCGGGCGCCGGTCGTGGTGACGCTCGACGGTGACGGCCAGAACGATCCGGCCTTCATCCCGGCGATGGTGCAGGCCCTGCACAAGGCCGGATTGCAGGCCGGGCTCGTCCAGGGCCAGCGTGTCGGACGCAAGGATACCGGCTTCAAGAAATGGCAGTCGCGCATTGCCAATGGCGTCCGCGGCCGCATTCTCAAGGACGGCACCCGCGACACGGGCTGCGGGCTGAAATGCTTCCGCCGTGAAGCCTATCTCGCCTTGCCCTATTTCGATGCGCTGCACCGGTTCATGCCGGCCCTGATGGTGCGGGAGGGCTACCAGGTCACGCATGTCGACGTACGCGATCGCCCGCGCCTGACCGGTGTCTCCAATTATGGCTTCTTCGACCGGCTCTGGGTCGGTATTCTTGATCTCGCCGGCGTCTGGTGGCTGATCCGCCGTCGCAAGCGCGTGCCGCAGATCGTGCCGGAGACGCTCTGATGCTGATCGACCTCCAGCAAATGATCGGCGAATATTTTCACGACGTCTTCGTGAACAATATCGACTGGTGGGTTCTGCTTGGCGTCGTGGCGCAGGCGCTCTTCACCATGCGCTTCGTGGTGCAATGGCTGGCGAGCGAGAAGGCCAAGCGGTCGGTCGTGCCGATGACCTTCTGGTGGTTCTCGATCGGCGGCGGAGCCCTGCTGCTGGTCTATGCGCTTTACCGCCGTGACCCGGTCTTCATTCTCGGGCAGGGCTTCGGCCTGTTCGTCTATTGCCGCAACCTGCAATTCGTCCTGCGCGCCAGGGCGAGGGGCGAGGATACCAACGCCGGTCCGGGCTAAAGCACGTCCTGACCACTGGATTGCGGCTTGCGGGAAAGCCGCTGAGCTAACCGACTTCGAAATCGCTGGCCGCGAAGCCGTATCGCGCCATCATGGCGCGGTGCCAATCGCTGCCGATCAGCCCGTCGAGAGCCTGATCGAACCGGGTCCGCAGATCCGCCTGCGATCTGGCGAAGGCAAAGGCGCCCTTTGCGGGTTCTCTGTCCTTCGCTTCGGCGGCCACGGGCACGATGGCAAGGGAGGCATCGGGGGTGTGACCGAGGAAGCCACGATGCGCCATGGCGACGCTGGCATAGGCCTCGGCACCTCGATCCCTGACCATCTGCACGGCGTCTTCCTGCGTCGCGACGCGCAAGACGCGGTTTCGCGGAATGCCGGCCGCGAGGCCCGACTGCTCCTGGACCTGGTCGGCCACCACAACGAGGCGGGCGCTTCCATCCTGCGCCAGCGCCTCGTAACTGCAGAAGCGATCTTCATCACCGTGCCTGACGAGGAGTCCGTCGCTCAGCGCCCAGACTGGCCGGCTGAAATCGACGCTTCTCTTCCGCTCCGGCGTGACGAAGAGCGGCGTGGTGATGGTCCAGCGCCCATCGACAAGGCCTGGCAGCAACTCGGAGAAGCTGGTCAGGCGCATCTCGACCGAGACAATGCCGATCTCCCGCAAGGTCTCGGTCATCAACTCGACATCGCTGCCGAGCGCGCGGCCATCGGGGCCGGGCCAGCAGAAGGGCGGCTCATCGAGATAGGCGAAAATGATCGCCTCTCGCATCGCCGCTCCGGCCTTTGGAATCACACCGCTGCCCGGAGGCGGGCAAAGCCGGCATCAAGATCGTCCTTGAGATCTTCGAGATCCTCCAGTCCGATATGGAAGCGGATGGTCGGCCCCTTGAAATCAGGCTCCGTTGCCGTGCGATAGCCCTTGCAGTCGAAGGGGAGGGCAAGGCTTTCATAGCCGCCCCAGGAGGCCCCCATCCCGAACAGGGTAAGTCCGTCGAGCATCGCGCCGACAGCCTTCTGCGCCACCGGCTTCAACTCGATCGCGAACAGGGAGGAGGCGCCGGTGAAATCGCGCTTCCACAGATCGTGGCCGGGATCGTTCGGCAGGGCAGGGTGCATCACGCGCGCCACCTCGGGACGGGCGGCGAACCAATTGGCCATCTCGATACCGGCGGGCATCTGCTCCTTCAGGCGGATATGCATCGTGCGGATGCCGCGCAGCGTGAGGAAAGCATCCTCGGGCGCGATGATGACGCCGAGCAGTTCCCAGGTCTCGCGCAACTGCCTGTAGAGTTCGGGGGTACGTGCCGAGATCGTGCCGATCAGCACGTCGGAATGGCCGGCGTAATACTTCGTGCCGGCCTGAACCGAGAGATCGACCCCGTATTTATGCGAATCGAAGAACAGCGGCGTCGCCCAGGTGTTGTCCATCAGCACCAGGATGTCGCTGGCATGGGCGGCCGCGACGATGGCCGGAATGTCCTGCATCTCGAAGGTCTGTGAGCCCGGAGCCTCGGTCCAGACCGCCCTGGTATTCGGTTTGAACAGCTTTGCGATGTCGGCGCCGGCCGCCGGGTCGTAATAGGTGACCTCGACGCCCATGCGCGGCAGGACCTTGTCGCAGAAATGACGCGTCGGCCGATAGACGCTGTCAGTGACCAGGAAGTGATCGCCGGACGACAGGGTCGCGAGCATGGGCAGGGTGCAGGCGAGCAGACCTGACGGGCAAACGACGGTTCCCGCACCGCCTTCCATGGTGTTGAGCGCCGCGATCAGCGCATCGATCGTCGGATTCCCTTGCGTGCCATAGGTGTAGCGGGCCTTGCGCGCCAGGAAATCCTCCATGTTCGGGTAGATTACCGTCGAGCCGCGCACGATCGGCGGATTGACGAAACCGTAGCTGTCGGCGGGATCCCGGCCGGCAAGGGCGAGGCGGGTCTTTTCGCGAAGCTGCGCGAACGCAGATGGAGACAGTTTTTTCATGGAGCCGGCGCTGGAGGGAGGTCCCGATCGAGGCAGTCAGGCTTGACCACATTTTGAAAGTCGCATGTGATGCAAGGGGTGGATAGATGCGTTCCAGGAAAGGGTCCCTTGCTTGACGCACATGCGCTGCTCTGGCAATCGACGCAGGGGAACGTCGCTCAATATATGGGCAACAAGTGGGGCGCGCACTCCCACTGGCGACGCAACTGAAGACTGCCCGCTGGCTGCGGCCAGCCGGGAGACCTCAACGGGAGAGAGTTCGATGGAAAAGTTCATGGCAGTTGCGATCGCGGGGCTGGGCCTCGCGATGACCGCTACGGTGGCAACGGCCCAGGCGCCCGCAACGCTGGCGCAGGTCAAGTCCCGCGGCATCCTCAACTGCGGCTCGAATACCGGTCTTGCTGGCTTCGGCGTGCCGGACGCTCAGGGCAACTGGCAAGGCCTCGATGTCGATTACTGCCGCGCGATCTCGTCGGCGATCTTCAACGACCCGACAAAGGTCAAGTTCATTCCGCTGTCTGCCAAGGACCGTTTCACGGCCCTGCAGTCCGGCGAAGTCGATGTGCTCGTGCGCAACTCGACCTGGACGATGTCGCGCGACACCGCGCTCGGCCTGCTTTTCACCGGCGTGAACTATTACGACGGCCAGGGCTTCATGGTCCGCAAGAAGCTCGGCGTCACCTCGGCTCTTCAGCTCTCCGGCGCGTCGGTCTGCACCCAGCAGGGCACCACGACCGAACTCAACCTCGCGGACTTCTTCCGCGCCAACAACCTGAAGTATGAAGTCGTCGCCTTCGCCTCCTCGGACGAGACGGTCAAGGCCTATGACGCTGGCCGCTGCGATGCGTTCACCACGGATGCGTCGGGCCTCTATGCCGAGCGCCTGAAGCTGACTGCGCCCGATGATCACATGGTTCTGCCTGAGATCATCTCCAAGGAGCCGCTTGGACCGGCAACCCGCAACACCGACGCCCAATGGTTCAATCTGGTGAAGTGGGTGCATTTCGCCATGCTGAACGCGGAAGAGCTCGGCGTGACCAAGGCGAATGTCGACGAGATGCTGAAGTCCTCCAACCCGGAGATCAAGCGTCTGCTCGGAACCGAGGGCAAGTTCGGCGAAGGCATCGGCCTGACCCCCGACTGGGCCTACCGGATCGTCAAGCAGGTCGGCAATTACGGCGAATCCTTCGAGAAGAACGTCGGCCAGGGTTCGCTCCTCAAGATCGCCCGCGGCCAGAACGGTCTCTGGACCAAGGGCGGCCTGCAATACGCTCCGCCGGTTCGCTGAACGCAGCTAGACATGTGGGCCTCGGCATCAGCCGAGGCCCCCTCTAAACCGCCGTCCATGCCATGAAGCCTGCGACAAACGGCATAATATCTGGCTCCCAGCCGACAAGATGATCGAGAGCGGGACGAACCTGCTTCGGAACTTGGGAGTACACAGATGAAACGGACCGTAACTGCGGTTGTAGCCACAGGCCTCATGCTCTGCGCGGCGGGCGCCGCCCAGGCGCAAACCACCACCTTGGCGCAGGTCAAGGACCGCGGGCAGCTGAATTGCGGCGTCAGCCCGGGCTTGGCTGGTTTCGGTGTCCCGGACGCTCAGGGGAAATGGACAGGCCTGGACGTCGATCTGTGCCGGGCGATCGCCGCGGCGATCTTCAACGATCCGAGCAAAGTCAAATACGTGCCGCTCTCGTCAAAGGACCGGTTCACGGCCCTGCAGGCAGGCGAGGTTGACCTGCTTTCACGGACCAGCACCTGGACGATGTCTCGGGATACCGCGCTTGGCCTGAGCTTTTCGACGGTGAACTACTATGACGGACAGGCTTTCATGGTCCGCAAGAAGCTCGGCGTCGATTCGGCGCTGAAGCTGGGCGGCGCCTCGATCTGCACCCAGCAGGGCACCACGACCGAACTGAATCTGGCGGATTTCTTTCGCATCAACAACATGAAGTACGAGGTGGTGGCCTTCAACACAGGGGATGAGACGATCAAGGCCTACGAGGCCGGTCGCTGCGACGCTTTCAGCGACGATTCCTCGGCTCTCTATGCGCAACGGCTGAAATTCGAGGCGCCGGATGACCATATCGTGCTTCCGGAGATCATCTCGAAGGAGCCATTGGGCCCGGTCGTTCGGAGCAGCGACACGCAATGGTTCAACCTGGTGAAATGGAGTCATTTCGCCATGCTCAATGCGGAGGAACTCGGTATCACCAAAGCCAATGCCGATGAGCAGCTGAAATCGACCAATCCGGAGGTTCGGCGGTTGCTCGGTGTCGAGGGCAAGTTTGGAGAAGCGATCGGCCTCAGCCCGGATTGGGCCTATCGGATCGTCAAGCAGGTCGGCAACTATGGCGAGTCCTTTGAGGCGAATGTCGGATCAGGATCGATCCTGAAAATCGCCCGCGGAAAGAATGCGTTGTGGACCAAGGGCGGACTGCAATACGCTCCTCCGGTGCGTTGAACAAAAGACTAGGCGGGGGCATTCTTGCCTCCGCTTCATTGACCGATGCCGAAGACGGAGGCGCGCTGAAAGGACGTACGGTCGGGCCCAAAAATCTGGTCCGAGACTTGCAAGGTTCGAGAACGGGAAAAACCCGTTCCGGCAACAGGGGAAATAAGAATGAACAGGTTTGTCAGTGCAGCGCTCGCCGTTGCAGCAACCGGTGCTTTCGCGGGCGGAGCGCAGGCCCAAACGGGGCTGCTGGCTCAGGTGAAGAGCCGGGGGCAATTGATCTGCGGTGTCGGCCCGGGCCTTGCGGGTTTCGGTATCCCCGATGCTCAGGGCAATTGGAGCGGCCTCGACGTCGATCTCTGTCGCGCCATTTCGGCTGCGGTCTTCAATGATCCGGCCAAGGTCAAATTCATCCCGCTTTCGTCGAAGGACCGCTTCACTGCCCTGCAGTCCGGCGAGGTCGACCTGCTCTCGCGCAACACGACCTGGACCATGTCGCGCGACACGTCGCTCGGCCTGAACTTCGCTGGCGTGAACTACTATGACGGGCAGGGCTTCATGGTCCGCAAGAAGCTCGGGATCGATTCAGCCCTGAAGTTGGCGGGCGCCTCCGTCTGCACCCAGCAGGGCACGACGACGGAACTCAATCTCGCGGACTTCTTCCGCGCCAACAAACTGAAATACGAAGTCGTCGCCTTTGCGAGCGCCGACGAGACGATCAAGGCCTATGAATCGGGTCGCTGCGACGCCTTCACGACCGATGCGTCCGGGCTCTATGCCGAGCGCCTGAAGCTCGGCGTCCCGACCGACCATATCGTCCTGCCGGAGATCATCTCCAAGGAACCGCTCGGTCCCGTCGTGCGCCACGGCGACGACGCCTGGCTCGATATCGTCAAATGGACCCATTTCGCCATGCTGAACGCCGAGGAACTCGGTGTGACCAAGTCCAATCTCGATGAGATGCTGAAATCCGAGAACCCGGAGATCAAGCGCCTGCTCGGCACCGAGGGCAAATTCGGGGAGGCTGTCGGCCTGAGCAACGACTGGGTCGTCCGCATCGTCAAGCACGTCGGAAATTACGGTGAGTCCTTCGAACGGAACGTCGGCGCCAACTCGCTGTTGAAGATCGCTCGCGGCCAGAACGCGCTCTGGACCAAGGGCGGCCTGCAATACGCGCCGCCGATCCGCTGATATTCGCGCTGCGCGGCGACCGCCGCGCAGCGCTCGCTACCGCCGAACGGCACGGACAAAAAGACGGCTGGCGATGCTCGATGCGGGCATTGCCGGACCACCGGCCGCCACCCAAGAACAAGAAGGGCGTGACACGTGACGACCATACCGACGGAGCCGGTCCAACCGGGCAAGGCCTCACTGCTCTACGATCCGAAGATTCGAGGCTATGTCTATCAGCTTGCCCTCTTGGCCGTCGTCGGGTTCCTCATCTACTCGGCCGCCTCCAATGCCATCGAGAACCTCCGGGCGCAGAAGATCGCCTCGGGCTTCGGCTTCTGGCACAATGCCGCCGGCTTCGACGTCAACCAGAAGCTGATCCCGTTCAGCGCCTCGGGCTCGACCTATGGCCAGGCCTTCTGGGTCGGCCTGCTGAACACCTTGCTCGTCGCCTCGATCGGTATCGTGCTGGCGACCTTCCTCGGCTTCTTCGTCGGTGTGGCGCGCCTGTCCAGCAACTGGATCCTCGCCAAGATCGCCATGGTCTATGTCGAGGTCATCCGGAACCTGCCGCTGCTGCTGCAGCTGTTCTTCTGGTACAACGCAGTGCTCAAGCCGCTGCCGAACCCACGCCAGTCGATCGCGCTTCCGGCCGGCATCCTGCTGAATAACCGCGGCCTCTATCTGCCCGATCCGCAACTCGAGCCTGGCGGCAGCCTGATCGTCCTGACCTTCCTGCTCGGGATCGTGGCGGCGATCACCTTCCGTTACTGGGCCCGCAAGCAGCAGACGGCAACCGGCAAGCAGTATCCGATCGGCTGGGTCGCTCTCGGCCTCGTCGTTGTGCTGCCCTTCTTCGTCTATCTGCTGATGGGCCGGCCGATCACCTTCATCTATCCCGAGCTCGCCGGTTTCAACCTGCGCGGCGGCATCCAGATCTTCCCGGAATTCGTGGCCTTGCTGATCGGCCTCACCACTTATACCGCGGGCTTCATCGCCGAAGTCGTGCGCGCGGGTATTCTCGCCGTCTCCAAGGGACAGTCGGAAGCAGCCCATGCGCTCGGCCTGCGGCCTGGGCCGACGCTGAAGCTCGTCGTGATCCCGCAGGCGATGCGCGTGATCATTCCGCCGCTGACCTCGAACTACCTGAATCTGACGAAGAATTCTTCGCTGGCGGTCGCCATCGGCTATCCCGATCTCGTCCAGGTCTTCACCGGCACGGTGCTGAACCAGACGGGGCAGGCGGTCGAGGTCGTCGCCATCACCATGGCGGTTTATTTGACGATCTCTCTCGTCACCTCGCTGTTCATGAATATCTACAACAAGCGCATGGCGCTGGTGGAACGGTGAGGGCGCCCCGATGACCGATGCAACCACCGAGAACTCCGCCTTCTTCATCCGTCGCGAAACCTTGCCGCAGGAAGCAGCTCCGCTATCCGTGGCAGGCCCGCTTGCCTGGGTCCGGGCCAACCTCTTCTCCGGACCCGTCAACACGATTCTGACGCTGGTCTGTGCCTATATCGTCGTCACGAGCCTGCCGGAGATTATCCGTTTCTACTTCCTCGATGCGGTCTGGACGGGCTCAAACCGCGATGCCTGCCTTGCCGAGAAGGTCGGCCGGCCGGTCGGCGCCTGCTGGGCCTATGTGGCCGACCGCTTCCAGTATTTCGTCTACGGCTCCTATCCGGTCAGCCAGCGCTGGCGCGTCAACATCGTCTTTGCGATGTTCGCGCTCGGCGTCGTCTGGCTGCTCTGGAACAACGCCCCCCTGAAGAAGCTCGGCGCCTTCTTCTTCTTCGTGCTGTTGCCGATCAGTGCCTATGTCTTGCTGCTCGGCGGTCCCGGTGCGCTCAATTTATTGCGCTACCTGATCATCGCCACGGTCGCGCTGGCGGCGGTGTACATGGTGTTGTCCTTCGTGCCTTCGCTGGCGCGCTTCCACACCGGAGCCGGACAGCTCGCAGTCGAACATGAGCTGCCGCCCTGGAAGCGTTTCTATCGGCCCAAGCGCCTGATCCTGATGGCTCTTGTCGCCTTTGGCCTGATCGCCATTCTGGACCAGAGCGTCGGCCTGCCTCGGGTCGATACCGGCCTCTGGGGCGGGATGACGGTGACCTTCCTGATCGCGGCGGTCGGCATCGTCTTTTCGCTGCCGCTCGGTGTCGTGCTGGCGCTCGGACGGCGCTCCCGCCTGCCGATCATCCAGCTGCTCTCGGTGATCTTCATCGAGTTCGTGCGCGGCGTGCCGTTGATCACGGTGCTGTTCATGGCCAACACGATGCTGCCGCTCTTCGTGCCGCAGGAATGGTCGCCCGACCGCTTGCTGCGCCCGCTGGTCGGTGTTGCCCTCTTTGCGGCGGCCTATATGGCCGAAGTCATTCGCGGCGGCCTGCAGGCCATCCCGAAGGGCCAGTACGAAGGGGCGATGTCGCTCGGCCTCGGCTACTGGAACATGATGCGCCTGATCATCCTGCCGCAGGCGTTGCGCATCGTGATTCCAGGCATCGTCAACACCTTCATCGGGCTGTTCAAGGATACGACGCTGGTCACCATCGTCGGCATCTTCGACTTCCTGCGGACCATCGAGGCGACCCTGGTCGATCCGACCTGGGCGACGCCGACGACACGCGCGACGGGCTATGCTTTCGCCGCGATTTTCTATTTCCTGTGCTGCTGGGGCATGTCGCGCTATTCGATCTCGGTCGAACGCCGTCTTGCTGCCGGCCAAAGACGTTGAGGGAGACCAAGAACATGGCAATGGCAGAGAGCAACATCTCGATGCGTCCGGCGGCGCTGAAGCAGACCTCCCTGAACACGGATACGGCCGTGGAGATGATCGGGGTCAACAAGTGGTATGGCGAGTTCCATGTGCTGCGCGACATCAACCTGAAGGTGGCGCGCGGCGAGAAGCTGGTGATCTGCGGCCCCTCAGGCTCGGGCAAGTCGACGATGATCCGTTGCATCAACCGGCTCGAGGAACACCAGAAGGGCCAGATCATCGTCGATGGCACCGAGCTGACCAATGATCTGAAGAAGATCGACGAGATCCGCCGCGATGTCGGCATGGTCTTCCAGCACTTCAACCTGTTYCCRCATCTGACGATCCTGGAGAACCTGACGCTCGCSCCGATCTGGGTGCGCAAGATGCCGAAGAAGGATGCCGAGGAGATCGGCATGCACTATCTCAAGCGCGTGAAGATCCCGGAGCAGGCGCTGAAATATCCGGGCCAGCTCTCGGGCGGCCAGCAGCAGCGCGTCGCRATCGCGCGCTCGCTCTGCATGAGCCCGAAGATCATGCTGTTCGACGAGCCGACCTCGGCGCTCGACCCCGAGATGGTCAAGGAGGTGCTCGACACCATGGTGAGCCTGGCMGARGAGGGCATGACCATGCTCTGCGTCACCCACGAGATGGGCTTTGCCCGCCAGGTCGCCGACCGCGTCATCTTCATGGATGCCGGCCAGGTCGTCGAGATGAACGAGCCCAACGCGTTCTTCAAGAACCCGCAGCACGAACGCACCAGGCTCTTCCTGTCGCAGATTCTCCATTGAGGGCGCGCAGCCTTGCATCCACCGGAGGCCCGGCGCGTTCGAACGCGCCTCGCCATGGGGCGCGGCCGGTGTAATCTGCCGGCCCCCTGCCGAGGTGCCATGACTTGAATCACCGCCAGCTTGAGACGTTTGCCGCAGTGATGAAGTCCGGCACCGTCTCGCGCGCAGCCGAGTTGCTCGGCATCACGCAGCCGGCGGTCAGCCGCACCATCGCCGAACTGGAGCGCTCGGTCGGTTTCCTGCTGTTCGACCGGGTGCGCAACCGCATCATCCCGACGCCCGAGGCCAAGCTATTCTATGCGCAGGTCGAGGCCTCGTTTCGCGGCATGGACACGCTCCGGGCCACGGCTGCCCGCATCCGCGACCATGGCTCGGGACAATTGCGGATCGGCTCGCTCTCGGCGCTTGGCTCGTCGCTGGTGCCCCGCGCCGTCCGGCGCTTCCGCGAGGGCCATCCCGATACCGGCGTCACCCTGATGGTGCTGCCCTCGCGCGACGTGCGTGACGGCGTCGTCTCCGGCCAGTTCGATATCGGGCTCGCCGCCGACGAGATCGATGTCAGCGGCGTGCTGCACCAGCCCTTCGTCTCGCCGCGCGTGCTCTGCGCGATCCCGCGCGAGCATCCGCTGGCCGAGCGCGACCTGATCACGCCGCATGACCTGCACCGCCAGCCCTTCGTCGCCTATGTGCCGGAGGACCGGACCCGCCAGCGGCTCGACCTGGTCTTTCACCAGGCCGAAGTCAGCCCGCATGTCGTGGTCGAGACGATCTATGCCGCAACCGTCTGTGCGCTCGTCGCCGAAGGCGTCGGCATCGGCCTGGTCAGCCCCTATGCGGTCGCCGGCGCCGATATGAGCCGGATCGTGCTGAAGCCGTTCGAACCGGCAGTGCACAGCAAGAGCCTGCTGATCCTGCCGCTCGACCGGCCAAAATCGCAGCTGGTGCGCGATTTCATCGACTGCCTGCTCGCCTCGCGCTAGTTCGCCGTGCGTCCGTTCGGACGCAAGATGGGCGATCTAGCCCATTGTTTAAGCGTCGGATTTTCCGAAAACCGGATTCCACTTTTCGGTCCGATGCTCCAGGTCGCATCGAGCATGCTCTGAACGACGTGACCTGAGCCTGGGAGACATGAGGCCGGGATTGCGGCATCAAGCCGGTCAATCGCCTGCCTGAACCCGATAGGGATGAGAGATCACCGGATGCCTGCGATACCATTGCCCTTCGTGGTGGCACTGTTGCTGACGATCCTGCTCATCCCGGTCTTCCTTCAGGACAGGACCCTCCTCAAACCGGTCACTCTCTTCATCGGCACCTGCATTCTGCTGGTGGTCACGGTCGGCTTGCGCTGGACGATCGATGCCCCCTGGGTCCGGTTCCTGCAGCCCGTCATGGCGGCATTGCTGCCGCCCATCGCCTGGCTCTGCTTTGCAAGGCTGCGGCAGCCTCCCGCACTGCGATCCTGGCCGCATGTTCTGGCCCCGGTCGCGATCCTCATCCTGTCCTGCCTGTGGCAGCGCTGGCAGGCGCCGATCGACCTCATTCTCGCCCTGCTCTTTTTCGGCTATGGCGCGGCCCTGGTTCGCCACGGCCATGCCGGGCCCGATCAGTTCGAGAGCGTGCGTCTCTCCGATGCCCAGGGCGCGCGCAGGGCGGTTTCCGTCATAGGCCTGCTGCTGATCTGCTCAGGGATCATCGATCTTCTGATCGCCGCGGATTTCGGGTCCCATCAGGGCAGCCACGCGGCCGTGATCGTGGCAGTCGGCAACCTCCTCCTCCTTCCCGTCATCGCCTATGCAATCGCGGTGATCGGCCGCAGCGTCCCGGACGACGAGCCCCTCGATCGATCCGGCCCGGCCCGCACCGAGGAGCCCGAGCATCGGCCGAACGAGGCGGCGTCGGCCTCCGCGACGGAGGAGGACGTCGGGATCATGGCGATGGTCGAGACCGCGATGCGCCAGAAGACGATCTATCGCGATCCGGACCTGACCCTGAACCGCCTTGCGCGCCGCCTCGGGCTGCCTTCAAGATCCGTGTCGAACGCGATCAACCGCACGCTTGGCCGCAATTTGCCGCAACTCGTCAATGAATATCGGGTTCGCGAAGCCATGCGCTTGCTCGGAGAAACCGACCTGCCGGTCACGGAGGTGATGTTCGAATGCGGTTTCCAGACGAAATCGAATTTCAATCGGGAATTCGCGCGCGTGACCGGCACGACCCCGAGCGAGTATCGCCGCGCGGGCGGTGCGCCTGCCGGCGAGACCAGCGGTTCTACGGCCTGACCGGAATGGACCTGGCGAGAAAGCCGATCACGAGAAAGGCGATCTCGCGGTGGATCTCGTCGCGGCCGCGCGGTCCGTCATCCCTGCAGATGATGCCGCTGCCGGGCTCGACCTTTTCGATGAGGGCGACGGCATCCGGCTTGCAGAGCCCGACAAAGGCGAAATGCGTCGCGTCCGGAATGGTGACCGAGGTCGCGGACGGCTTCGGCAGATGCTCCGCGAGATAGCCGGATTCAAACTTCGCGGGTAACCCGTCGATATCGATCCCCGCGCCGATCACAAGCGCCGGCATGTCGAGGCTCGCCAGGCTTTCGGGCGTAAAGCCTCTTGCAAGGCCGAGGTCGAGGGACACGAACGCCTTGAGGCGCGGGTCGGCCAGGTTGCCTTCGAGTTCGCGCTTGTCCAGGCCGAGCTCACCCCTGAGGACACAGACACGCGGGCTGGTATTGGCCTTGCAATCGGTCTCGAAGCGTTTCGTGTCGAAGCGTGCGCCGGCCAGTTCCGCAACCGTCCAGCCTCCCAGGGAGTGGCCGATCGCAGCGACCCGGCTGATATCGACCTTGCCCGCGAGCGTCGGATCGCGCTCCACGGCGTCGATGACCCGGCTCAGATCACGCGGGCGCTCCCACAGCATCGCCGCCTGCGCGGGCGGCATGTCGAATGTCGTCGTGCCCGGATGGTCCGGAGCCGCGACGATGTTGCCGCGTGCGGCCAGTTCCACAGCGAGCCAGGAGAGATTGCGCCAGCTCCCGCCATAGCCATGCGACAGGACGACAAGCGGCAGATGACCCGAGAGCGGCGCGGCGCCGCGAATGACGGGAACCCCATGGAAGGCGGGATTGTCTCCGACGATCTCGGTCCTGCCCTCCTGTTTCGTCGGATACCAGAGGCTGACCTGAAGCGGCCGCTTG
The DNA here is from genome assembly GCF_056401655.1 of Allobosea sp. P4_E12. Classification (NCBI taxonomy): domain Bacteria; kingdom Pseudomonadati; phylum Pseudomonadota; class Alphaproteobacteria; order Hyphomicrobiales; family Alloboseaceae; genus Allobosea; species Allobosea sp. P4_E12. The sequence goes on from NZ_JBFUIY010000013.1 coordinate 123,545, forward strand.
CCCGCCATGTCGAGCGTCGTCTGCTGAAACCCAATGGCGTCGGAGGAATGGGCCAAGACCGTGGTCAGCAGCCATAATCCGGCCGCCAAGGATGGTCGTTGGAACAGTGATCGTTGAAACATGGCAGTCTCCGATGGAATGAGCGGCCGACATGTTTCAAAATCCGCTGCCCCGAGACCTCGAACGCGATCGAGAACGCCGCTTTCCGCCAGGTTCCGCCTTCGCCCCGCCCCTCGCCCGTGCGGGCAGCCACGCGGAACCCGGGAGCGCTCGCGGATGCCTCCGGCATGGAAGGGTCCAACAGGTATAAGATTTAGGCATCAAGCTATTTCCCCAGCCTGATTGTCGCGAACCGACCCGCCGTTATCGTGCCTCGGAGCAGGCTCGGCCTGCAGGGATGACCGGGGCCGCGCTGCAGACGGCCGCAGAGCGTGGCGCAGCCTCAGCCAATGACAGGGGATTTACCGATGAGCTTTCCTTCCCGGCGCCTGGCGCTCGGTGTCGCCGCCCTCGGACTGGCTGCGTTGAGCGGCTGGACCGCGCAGGCCCAGCAGCCGGATCTCAAGACTCTCTCGGGCAAGACCATCACCATCGGCATCCATAACCGCTCACCCTGGGGCTATCGTGACAAGGACGGCAATGTCGTCGGCTATCACCCCGACCTCGTGCGCGCCGCGCTTGCCCCGCTCGGCGTCAAGGCGATCGAGTTCACCGTTGCCGATTTCGGCGCGCTGATCCCCGGCCTGCTAGCCAGCCGCTTCGACATCATCGCGTCGGGCGTCGCGATCACCCCGGCGCGCTGCCAGCAGGTGCTGTTCAGCGAGCCCGACCTCTCGGCCGGCGACGGCCTGCTCGTGCTCAAGGGCAACCCGCTCAAGCTGCACAGCTACGAGGACATCGTGAAGAACCCGAACGTCAAGCTCGGCGGCGGGCGCGGCACGGAGAATGCGAAGAACGCGTTGGCCGCCGGCGTCCCCGAAGACCGGCTGCTGCTCTTTCCGAACAACGAGGCCGTGGTCAGCGCCATGCTGGCCGGGCGCGTCGATGCCGCGACACTGTCGGCGCCGAGCGTCGCCGGGCTGATGGAAGCCGGCGGCATGAACGCGATCGAGCGCGCCCTGCCCTTCAAGGGTTATGTCAAGCCGGGCGGGCAGGAATACATGATGGCGACCGCCGTCGTCTTCGCGCCGAAGGACAAGGAACTGCAGGCGCTCTACAACGCCAGGCTCGCGACGCTGAAGACCGACGGCACCATGAAGACGATCATGGCGAAATACGGCTTCACCGATGCCGAGATGCCGCCGGAGGCCTCGACCGCCGATCTCTGCGCGGCAAAGCCGTGAGCACCGGCCCAAAAACGCCAGGCCGATCATGAGCTTCGCCGACGTCCTTGCCGGGATCTATCAGGGCTTTGGCGTCACCGCCTCGGTGACGCTGCTCGGCATGGCCTATGCCGTGCCCTTTGCCTTCATAGCCGGCGTGCTGCAGTTCAGCACGCGCGGCTGGCCCCATGCCGCGATCACCGCGGTGATCGAGTTCTGGCGCTCGTCGCCGGTGATCATTCTGCTCTACGCGTTCTACTACACGCTGCCGGGCTTCGGCATCCGGCTTTCCGGCCTCGCGGTCGGGGGGCTGGTGCTCGGCCTCAATATCGGCGGCTATGGCAGCCAGGCGGTGCGCGCCGCCCTGCAGTCGCTCGACCGCGGCCAGGCCGAGGCCGGACGCTCGCTCGGCTTCCGGCGCTGGCAGATCCTGCTCTTGATCGAGCTGCCGCAGGCGCTGCTGGCGATGATGCCGACCTTCGTCAACCAGTTCATCCAGCTGGTGAAGAGCACGGCGCTGGTCTCGCTGATCACGCTCAGCGACATGACCTTTCGGGCCAAGGAAATCTCGCAGCTCCATTACGACCCGGTGAAGGTCTATACCGGCCTTCTCGTCGCCTATTTCGTGCTCTGCTATCCCGCGACGATCGTCGGGCGCTGGCTCGAGCGCAAGGTCGGCGCCGGGCGGAAATTCGCCCATGACGTTTGATCCCGCCTTCGCCCTCTCGATCGTGCCGCCGATCGCGCGTGCGCTGACCACCACGCTCGCTGTCACGCTGCTGAGCTGCGTATTTGCGGCCCTGCTCGGCTTCGGGCTGGAAATCACCAGGCGCTCCAGCAAGCCCATGCGCTACGCGATGCGCTTCGTCATCGACTTCATCCGCTCCACGCCGGTGCTGGTGCAGCTCTACTTTCTCTACTATGTGCTGCCGGTCTACGGCATCAAGCTGCCCGCCCTCGTCGTCGGCGTCGCCGCGCTCAGCCTGTATTACTGTGGCTATCTCGCCGAGGTGTTCAAGGCCGGGATCGACGGGATTCCCAAGGGGCAGTTCGAGGCCGCCAAGGCGCTCGGGCTCAACCGGTTGAAGACCGTGCTGCTGGTGATCGCGCCCCAGATGCTGCGCAACATCGCCGCGCCGATGGGCAACTACTTCATCTCGATCTTCAAATCGACGCCCTATCTCGCGGTCATCGCCGTGCCGGAATCCTTCGGTTCGGCCCTCGACATCGCCTCCGACACCTTCCGCTACGGCGAACCGATGGCTGTCGTCGGCGCGCTCTTCCTCGCTATCGCCGTCACGCTCTCCTTCCTCATCCGCAAATTCGAGGCGCGTCTCGCGCTCTCGGCCCAGCGCTGAGTTCCGTCCAGGCCAAGAATCCTGCCCGAGCGTTGAAGCCTGCCCGGGTGTTGAATCCCGCCCGGGCGCCGCGTTCTGCCCGGGCATCGCCGCAACCCGCATCATCCGAGACCGATCATGGACCAGGCCTTTCTCGACCAGCTCACGCAATGGCGCCGCCAGCTGCATGCGCAGCCTGAGCTCTCCGAGCACGAGCATGCCACCTCCCGCTTCGTGCAGGAGAAACTCGCCGAACTGGGCATTCCCTTCGTCGCGGGCGTCGGCGGCACCGGTGTCGTCGCGACGTTGTCCCGGTCGGGCTCGAACCGGACCGTCGGCTTACGCGCCGATATGGATGCGCTGCCGATCCAGGAGCTGAGCACGGCGCCCTACGCCTCGCAGACGCAGGGAGCGATGCATGCCTGCGGCCATGACGGACATACGGTCGCCCTGCTCGGCACGGCCGCTATGCTCGCCGCCGACGAGAGCTGGAAGGGGCAGGTCCAGTTCATCTTCCAGCCGGCCGAGGAAAACGGCGTCGGCGCCAAGGCGATGATCCAGGACGGGCTGTTCGAGCGCTTTCCGATGGAGCGTGTCTTCTCCTTCCATAACTGGCCGGGGCTTGAGGCCGGCACCATCGCGGTGCATGACGGGCCGGTCATGGCGGCGGGCGGGCGCTGGAGCGTCACCCTGCACGGGCTTGCCGGTCATGCCGCGATCCCGCACCAGACCCGCGACCCGATCGTCGCCGCCGGGCACCTGATCGTCGCGCTCCAGACCATCGTCGCGCGCAATGTCGACCCGGTCGACGCGGTCGTGCTCTCGATCGGCCAGATCAGCGGCGGCGTCGTCAGCAACCAGATCCCGGAAAGCGTGACGCTGCTCGGCACCTTGCGGACCTACCGGCCCGAGGTGCGCGAGGCGGTGATCAAGCGGATGGAGAGCATCATCGCCGGCATCTGCGAGGCCTATGGCATGCAGGCCGATGTCGAGATCCTGTCGACCGGCAGGCCGATCATCAACACTCCGGCGGAAGCCGCGCTCTCGGTGCAGGCGGGACAGGCGATCGGGGCGCCGGTCCGGCGCGACGTGCGGCCGAGCACCACCGGCGACGATTTCTCCTTCCTGATCAAGGAGCGGCCGGGCGCCTATGTCTGGATCGGCAACGGCCCGGCCGCTCCGGAGGGCGAGCTCCACAATGCCCGCTACGATTTCAACGACGCCATCCTGCCGGTCTGCGTCGGCTGGATGAGCGAGGTCGCCAGGCGCGCGCTCGCGGATGCCGCGTAAGCCATAAGGGCCAGGCATCGTCTCATGCCCGCAGCCTGATTGTCTCGCTTTGCCAGCCGCTTACACCTTGTCCCTCGAAAGGGATCAGCCATGCACGACCTTACCCGCTGCGTTCACCACCCGGCCGTTAACGAGGAGGGCTATGCCAGCCTCGCCGTGCCGACGCATCGCGCCTCGACCATCGTCTACAAGGATGCCGCGAGCTTCGCGGCCCGCAAATATCGCGGCTTCGACGGCTATACCTACGGGCTGCACGGCACGCCGACGACGCGCACATTGGAGGCGCAGCTCACCGCCCTGCATGGCGGGGTCCGCACCGTGCTGGTGCCTTCGGGGCAGGCCGCGGTCACCATCGTCATGCTCTCGGTGCTGCTGCCCGGCGACAAGGTGCTGATCCCCGACCATGTCTACCCGCCGGTGCGCAGCTTCTGCGAGGAATACCTGAAGCCGCGCGGCATCGATTACGGCGTCTACGACCCGCTGATCGGCGCCGGCATCGCCGACCTGATCGACGACGCCACCAGGCTGGTCTGGGTCGAGTCGCCCGGCTCCGGCACGATGGAGGTCCAGGATGTTCCCGCCATCGTCAAGGCGGCCAAGGCCAAGGGCGTGCTCGTCGGCTGCGACAACACCTGGGCGACGCCCCTGCTCTTCAAGCCGCTGGCCCATGGCGCCGATTTCGCCTGCGAGGCGCTGACCAAATATGTCGGCGGCCATTCCGACCTGCTGCTCGGCTCCGTCACCGTCTCCGACATGGCGCTGCGCGAGAAGATGAAGGAGACGCTGCGCGCCTTCGGCGTCGGCGTCTCGCCGGATGAATGCCAGCTCGCGCTGCGCGGCATCGAGACCATGGGCCTGCGGCTCGCCCATATCGGCAAGATCTCGGAGGATTTCGCCCGGCGGCTGACGCATTCGCCGGCGGTCGAGACGGTGCTGCACCCGGCCCTGCCCTCTTGCCCCGGCCATGCCTTCTGGAAGCGCGACATGGGCCGTTCATCGGGCGTCTTCAGCGTCGTCCTCAAACCCGTTGCCGAGGCGGATCTCGAAGCGGCGCTGACCGCGCTCAAGATTTTCGCGATCGGCGCGTCCTGGGGCGGCACGCGCAGCCTGATCGCGCCGATGGCGGTCAAGGGTGACCGTACCGTCAGCCCCTGGACGGTGGAGGGCACGGTGCTGCGCATCAGCATCGGCATCGAGGATCCCGACGACCTCTGGAACGACCTCGACGCGCTGCTCGTCGCGCTCGAACGCGGGCCGGCCGCCAGGGTCGCCTGAGACAAAAGATCCGGACCGAAGACCGACGCGGCGGGAGCAGGCTTCCGCCGCCAGGGAGAACTTTGCCCAGAACCAGCCAGCACAAAGAACAGCAAGAACAAACAAACAGAGAGGGAAGCTTCAATGACACGCCCATTCATCCGGCTTGCGGCCGCCGCCCTGGTCGCGACCTGTACTGCGGCCTCCGCCCAGGCGGCGGACACGCTCAAGACCATTCGCGATCGCGGCAGGATCATCTGCGGCACGAGCAACGGCGTTCCCGGCTTCTCGACGCAGGATGCAGCCGGGCGCTGGCAGGGTTTCGATATCGACATCTGTCGCGCGCTCGCCGTGGCGGTCTTCGACGATTCCGAGAAGGCCGGCTTCGTGCCGTTGAGTTCGAAGGACCGCCTGATCGCGCTCCAGGCCGGCGAGATCGACGTCCTGCCGCGCACCACGACCTGGACGCTCGCGCGCAATTCCGGCCAGGGCGTCACCTTCACGGCTGTGAATTATTATGACGGCCAGGGCTTCCTGGTCCACAAGAGCCTGGGCGTGACCAGCGCGACCAAGCTTGACGGCGCCTCGATCCGCGTGGCGCAGGGCACGACCAGCGAGCTCAACCTCGCCGACTTCTTCCGGCGCACCGGGATGAAATACGAGGTCGCCGCCTTCGGCACCCCCGAAGAGGCGCTGAAGGCCTACGAATCCGGACGCTGCGACGCCTACACCACCGATGTCTCGGCGCTTTCGGCCAATCTCCTCAAGTTCCGCAATCCCGACGAGCATGCGGTGCTGCCGGAGATCATCTCGAAGGAGCCGCTCGGTCCCTGGGTGCGCAGCGGCGACGATGTCTGGTTCAACCTGGTGCGCTGGACGCTGTTTGCCCTGATCAACGCCGAAGAGCTCGGCGTCACCAAGGCCAATGCCAGGGAGCTTGCCGCGAACGCGACCAATCCCGAGATCCGGCGCTTCCTCGGCCGCGACGGCAAATATGGCGAGGCGCTCGGCGTCAGCAACGACTGGGTGGTGCGCGTCGTCTCGGCCGTCGGCAATTACGGCGAGAGTTTCGAGCGCCATCTCGGCCTGAACTCGCCGATGAAGCTGCAGCGCGGGCCCAATGCGCTCTGGACCAAGGGCGGCCTGCAATACAGCCCGCCCTTCCGCTGAGCGCAGGCGTCACGCCACCCTCGGCGGCGTGACGATGAGCCGATCACACGGCGCAAAGAGCGAGCCGCCTCGGGCCTGCGCCGGCAGACGAGGCGGTCCTGCCGCTTGCGCGCCTGCCCCTCTGCGACAGCGCGGAATCGGGTTCAGCGCGGCAACTGCTCGGCCAGCTCGTCGAGATTTGTGACGCGGCGGACAAACCAATGCCGGACGGTCTCCCTGCTGGTCGACAGTTCGATCCCGTCCGGATCGAGGCCGCTGACGCGCCACTGGCCGGGGCCGTTTCCCGCAAGCGCAACGAGAGCAGCGAGGTCGGCCGCCGAGCTGTTCAGGCGATCGATCTCGTCTGCGGCGCGCGACATCAATGCTTCCGCCCCGGAAAGCTCCGTCTTCAAGGCGGCTGCCGTCACTTCATTGGCGTTCTGGGCCGGGCCGCCATTGATCTGCAGGGCCTCGACCTCGACGCGATAGAGGCAGGCATCGGGCAAATCGAGATAGAGCTTCGATTTGGGGTAGCGACGAGCATATCGTTCCTTCGCGTCAGTCTCCTCGGCAGCCGGCATCAGATGCGCGCGGCCGACCAGCGTCAGGCGTGGGCGCGTGAGCGCATCCGGAGCGCCGGCTTCGGCGAGCCCGAGCGAGACACGGTTGTCGGCTTCGATATTCCGAGCGTGAACGGCGAGCCTCGCGACGAAGAAGAACGGAGTGCCGTCCGGCTCGACCGCCAGGTTGGTCGCCATCGTATAGGGATAGCCGCTTTGCGGATCGAGCGTTGCCAGGGCGACGAGCCGCGCCGTTCTCAGCAGGCTCCGGGCTTCCTGCATGGCCTCGAAGGGGCGGGCAGCAGCCAGGTTGAGTTCGATGCCACGGGGCGTGATCGGGGTCGTCGGCTGCAGCTGCATGGTGCGTCTCGCGTGGGTTGAGCGGGCCGAGACCTACATCCCTGCCGCGCTCGACCGATAGCTCCGATGGCGCGAGCCGGCCCTGCTTCAAGGCACCTTGCCTACGGGCCATGGCGCCGTAAGGTCGATTCAACCCCGGCAGATGTGATGCGCCGCTCCGTTGGAACAGGCCCTCATCGGGCGGCCATCGGCGCCCTTCCTCGACCCCGCCCCCGAATAGCTGGCGCATGGGCCTGGCCGCCCCCCCGATCGCGCCGCATGTGACGACCGGCCGACCGGGAGAGATCGACATTCAGCTGGCGGGCCATGAAGCTGCCATGCTGGCCGCCGGTGCCGGCAACCGGTATTCCCGGCGCTTCGGATATCCGCCGCCGCACAAGCCAAGGGAAACAGGCAATGGTCAGCATTCTCGGGGTTTCAGGGAGCCTGCGACGCGGCTCGTACAACAGCGCCTTGCTGCGGGCGGCCCGGGCGTCGATGCCTGACGGGGCGGAGCTGGTCGAGGGCACCATTGCCGGTATCCCGCTCTACAACGCCGATGACGAGGCCGAGACCGGCATTCCGCCCGCCGTTCAGGTCCTGAAGCGGCAACTCGCCCAGGCTGACGGGCTGATCCTGTTCACGCCGGAATACAACAACTCGATCCCCGGCGTGCTGAAGAACGCGATCGACTGGCTATCGCGCCCGGCGAGCGATATCGGCCCGCTCTTTGGTGGCCGCCCCGTCGCGTTTCTGGGAGCCTCGATGGGTGGTTTCGGCACCGTGCTCGCGCAGGAGGCCTGGCTGCCGGTGCTGCGGACGCTCGGCACCCGTCCCTGGTTCGAGGGGCGCATGCTGGTCTCGCGCGCGCAGAATCTGTTCGATGAAGCGGGTGAACTGAGCGACCCCGCCACCCGGGATCGCTTGCGCGGATTTCTGGCCGGCTTTTCTACCTTCGTGGCGTCACAGGCTGGCTGAACGCCCCCGGCGGCGGCGGCCCCCGCGCGGGACCGTCACGCATCCCGAGCCTACAGGCAATCCAGCCGGGTGATAATCACCCCTGTCCTGGCGATCTCGAAACTGCGCCCGTCGACATAGTTCACCAGGGCGCCGGTATCGAGCGTATAGGAGGTGCTGCTCAGGCCCGGGTAAAGACGCCAGACAATCACGGTGTAGCGGTTGCCGTCCCCGTCCTCGCAGGGCTCGCGATAGAGTTCGGTCGGCATGGCCGCGATCGAGCGCGGGCGTGCCGGCAGGATCGCCTTGCGACCGAAAGACCAGCTGGGCCGCCATCTCGGATGATACGCTTTCGGCAGAACACCCATCTTCGACACCGCAACGCAACGATCTGGATCAACGCAACGACCTGGATTCAACGCAACGACCTGGATTCAACGATTGAGCGGCCCGCATGTTCCCTGCCCTTTCGGCCCTCTCGCTGCCCCTGCACTTCCCGGGAGCCAATCCGGGTGGTTGCCTGTGAAGCGCCTGTGCAGCATCGCCGGCGAAGCGGGAATGGCGCCCCGCGCTCTCGGACGAGCCGCGCCCCGTGCTGTTCCGGCAGGCAATTTCGAAGGGTTGCCAGGAAGGGATCGATGGCTGCACACTGCCCTCGTTCTGGGGATGCAGCCACGCCGGAGGCCTCGCCTATGCACGAGATTCCTGTCCTGCTCGCCATCCGGACCGATCGCGAGTTCCGCTTGATCTGCGAGCGGATCGGCCAGCTTGAAAGCAAGCCACCAAGCCCGATCAGAACGATAGAATTGCGCAGGCTCAAGGCAGCCGTGCTGCGCTATGGGCCGCCTGCCTCGCAGCCGCACTGACGGGCGGGCGCGTCCGGCGCTTCAGACCCGCCTGGCTGCGGCCTTGGGCTTGATGAAGACCGAGGTCACGGCGGGTTCGGTCGCCCGGATTTGTCTTTCGATCCGTTCGACGCTCGCCTCGATCCCGCTCGTGGTCAGATCATCCTCGAACTCGAGGCTCAGCGCGACGACGATCTCGTTGGGACCGAGATGGACCGTCGTCATGCCATTGACCGTCCTGACCTCTTCGTCGGCACGGACGATCTCCAGGATGGCGCGCTGAACCTCCGGAATGGCGGCCTCGCCGAGCAGGAGTGCCTTGCTTTCACGGGCGAGAAAGATGGCGGTGGTTCCCAGAACGGCGGCGATGCCGAGCGAGGCGACCCCATCCAGGATCGGCTGATCGAACCATGCGGCCGCCGTGATGCCGACGAATGCGATGGCAAGGCCGATCAAGGCCGCGGAATCCTCGAAGAGAACGGAGAAGACGGTCGGATCCTTGCTCTGACGGACAGCGTCGAGGTAGCCGAGCCTGCCTTTGGTCTTGCGGAATTCCTTGAGTGCGACGCGCCAGGAATAGCCCTCGAAGACGAGCGACAGCCCGAGCACGACGTAGTTCACCAGGAGATTTGTCGCGTGGTGGGGCTCGAGGATGTGAAGAACACCCTCGTAGAAGGACACGCCGGCCCCGACGGCAAAGACCATCAGGGCGACGATGAAGCTCCAGAAATAGAGTTCGCGACCGTGGCCGAGCTGATGCAAGGCGTCAGGCGGGCGCGCCGCGCGCCTCAGGCCATAGAGCAGGAGCAGGCCATTGCCGGTGTCGACCAGGGAATGGATGCCCTCGGACAGCATCGCCGAGCTGCCGGTATAGGCGGCCGCCCCGAACTTCGTCACCGCGATCAGCAGATTTCCAGCGAGGGCGGCGTAGATCACCCTGTGCGAGCCGGTATGTGCTGCCATGCCGGTGATCCCCGCCTGGTCCGGCCAGAGCCGCGAAGGGCTCGCCCGGTGCCGCCCTAATGGGTCAACGTGCTCACTTCTTCCTGGGTCAGCGGCTCGCCATCGGCGGTGATCTGTTCCACCCGTCCTTCGAACAGGTCCTCTGCGACGGCCTCCAGGGCGTGTTCGATCGATGGATAATCCATCCAGTAGACAGTCTCGGCTTCGCCGGCATGTTTGTCACGCGCGCGGAGCAGCACGCCGATCTCGACGCCGGCGTATTTTGCGATCACGTCGACGGGTCTCATGGGGCTCGCTCCTCCGTTGCGTGTCGAAACGGAACTGCCGGGGTGAGGCGCTGGTTCCGTATCGCCCGGGAGCGGACGCCAGGCCGGTCCATGAGCCACGCCGCACTGGGACCTGCTCGCAGGGGCGCAGTGCCGATGCCGCCGCCCACCCTTCCCTTCCATACTCCCGCCATGTTTTGGGGGCGCAGTCCGTCCTGCGATGACGCCCGATCGGCGAATGTCATGCTCCGTCCCGTGCCTCTGATCAGCCAACGATTTGCCAACGCGCTGGAGAGATCGCCATGCGTGCTGATGGCTCCAGCGGTGGTTCCGGCCGCGGACTTCCGAGCCCCCGAAATGGGCATTCCCGGCGGCGTGGTGCCGGATAGACAGCTTCATCAGCACGACCAGGGCAGGCCGAGGAGGATGCGCGATGCATGATCTCACCATAAACGGCCACTCCCTCGCGGTTGATGCCCCCGACGACATGCCGCTGCTCTGGGTGATCCGGGATATTCTCGGCATGACCGGAACCAAATTCGGGTGCGGCATCGCCCAATGTGGCGCCTGTACCGTTCATATCGACGGCGAGCCGACCCGCTCCTGCATCACGGCGATCAGCGATGCCGCGGGCAAGTCCGTTACGACGATCGAGGCGATCAGTGAGACGCCAGCCGGCAAGGCGATCCAGGCGGCCTGGTTGAACCTGGAAGTCGTGCAATGCGGCTACTGCCAATCCGGGCAGATCATGTCGGCGAGCGCGCTGCTTGCCGGCAATCCAAAGCCCACGGACGCCGATATCGACGCCGCCATGTCCGGCAATATCTGTCGCTGCGGCACCTATTTGCGCATTCGCGAAGCCATCAAACAGGCCGCGGCCATCGCTGGCGCGCGGTGAGGGCCAGAGCCATGGCACATGCAGAGAATCTCGGGGATCACGTCGTTTCGCGTCGGGCATTCCTCCATGCCAGCGCTGCCGTCGGCGGCGGATTGATGATCGGTGGGCCCTTGCAGGTGGGTGCCCAGCCAGCCGATCCCGCGCAAGCGAAACCCTTTGCGCCCGGGGCCTTCATCCGCATCGACCGCATGGGAAAGGTGACCGTCATCTCCCCGATGATCGAGATGGGTCAGGGCACCTACACCTCGCTGCCGATGCTGGTCGCCGAGGAGCTCGACGTCGACATGAGCAATGTCGCGGTCGAGCCCGCCCCAGCGAATGCAAAGCTCTACGGCAATCCCCTGATCTCTGGCGTGCAGATGACGGGCGGCTCGACCTCGATCCGCGCATTCTATCTGCCGCTGCGCCAGGCCGGTGCGGCCGCGCGAAAGATGCTGATTGCCGCAGCCGCGACCAGGCTGAACGTGGATGCAGGCAGTCTGACGACGCAGCCGGGCTATGTCGTCCACGCCGCGAGCAGCCGCCGGATCGGCTATGGCGAGCTCGTGGACGCCGCGGCCAAGCTTACTGTCCCGAGCGATGTCACGCTCAAAGATCCCGGCAGCTTCCGGATCATCGGCACGCCGGCCAAGCGGCTCGATGCCTCGGCCAAGGTCAACGGCACGGCGATCTACGGCATCGACGTCAGGTTGCCCGGCATGAAGGTCGCCACCGTCTCCGCCTCTCCGGTGTTCGGCGGCACGGTCGCATCCTTCGATGAGGCGGCGGCGCTGAAGGTTCCGGGCGTCCATCAGGTCGCGAAACTCGGCAACGCCATCGCCGTCATCGCCGATCACTATTGGGCGGCGAAGCAGGGCCTGGAGGCCTGCGCCGTCAGGTTCGACGATGGACCGCATGCGGCCACCTCGATGGCCGACATCGTGACCGCCCTCGCAACGGCTTCGGAAAGCCCCGGCGCCGTTGCCACAAGCGAAGGTGACGTGACTGCCGCCCTCGCCAAGGCGGCGACCAGGGTTGCGGCGATCTACGAAGCACCGTTCCTGGCCCACGCCACGATGGAGCCGATCAACTGTACCGCCGAGGTCACGAGCGACGGCTGCGATATCTGGGTCGGCTCGCAGGTTCCCGATATCGCGCAGCTCGTCGTCTCGAAACATCTCGGACTGAAGCCGGAGCAGGTGCGAATTCACAACCACCTGCTCGGCGGCGGCTTCGGGCGCCGGCTCGAAGTCGATTTCATCGCCCAGGCGGCGCTCATCGCCAAGCAATCCAAGGGCCCGGTCAAGGTTGTCTGGAGCCGGGAAGAGGACATCCAGCACGACATGTACCGGCCCTATTACTACGACCGGATCAGTGCCGGGCTCGATGCCCAGGGCATGCCGGTCGCCTGGAGCCACCGCATCGCCGGCTCGTCGATCATGGCCCGCTACTTCCCGTCGGCCGTCAAGGACGGCGTCGATCCCGACGCGGTGGAAGGCGCAGCCGAAATCCCCTACGCAATCGCGAACATGCATGTCGATTATGTCCGGGTCGAACCCCCGGGAATTCCGACCGCATTCTGGCGCGGCGTCGGTCCGACCCATAATGTCTATGTGGTCGAGAGCTTCATCGACGAACTCGCCGCGGCCGCGAAGAAGGATCCGCTCGACTATCGACGCGCCCTTCTGGCTGGGAATCCGCGTGCACTCCACGTACTGGAACGCGCCGCGCAGAAGGCAGGATGGGCCACACCGCTGGGGCCACGCCAGGGGCGCGGCATCGCCTTGTCGCAATCCTTCGGCAGCTATCTCGCCGAGGTCGCCGAGGTGACGGTCTCGAAGAGCGGCGATGTCCATGTCGATCGCGTCGTCGCGGTCGTCGATTGCGGGGTCGCCGTCAATCCCAACACCATCGCGGCGCAGATCGAGAGCGGCGTCGTCTTCGGCATCACCGCGGCCTTGTACGGCGAGATCACCCTCAAGGATGGCAGGGTGGAGCAGACCAATTTCGACAGCTACCAGATGCTCCGCATCGATGCGGCCCCGACGATCGAGGTCGAGATCGTGGCGAGCAGCGAGGCGCCCGGCGGGCTTGGCGAGCCCGGCACGTCGGCGCTCGCGCCCGCCGTGCTGAATGCAGTCCATGCGGCAACCGGCATCCGGCTCCGCAAGCTGCCGATCAAGCCCGAGATGCTGACGGCTGGGTGATCGCCAGCAGGTCCCGGCCCGATGCCCCACTGGTCGGCCGGGCCGTCGCCACGACAGCAGGGGCTGGCTGCCAACAGTCTCTCGAAAGTCACATCCCGCACGGCCTGAGTGCGCGGCGCGCAAGATTAACGGTCGTGTAACGCCGGATTAACGCCGGTAAATACGCCGCCTCGACTAGAGTTTCTCCCAAAGCGCCTCGTTCCCAGCGATGGGCCAACGGGGAACCGCGGGGGGACATATGACTATCTCAAATCGACCCAGCGCAGCGCAGATCGTCCCGTCCCCATTCTCACAGGCTTCGGCACATGGCGGCGTGATCGGCCGCCCTGTCGCGGGACGCCCCTGGCCGGCGCCGCTGCCCAGGCCCGAGACCCATTCGCAGACATGCGCCTCGCGCAGCATTGCCTGGCCGTTCCCCCCGGGCATGGAGTGTTTCGCCGCCTGGAAGACGGCGCTGTCGCGCCTGGTCGACTGTGCCATACCGGCTGATGCAGACCCGGCCCAGTTCGATTTTCACGGCCGCTCCTGGCAGCTCCCCGAGGCCTTCGTGCAGATCAATGGCGGATCGGCGATGTCCATGTCCCGGAGCCAGCGCGTCATCGACGACCGGCCGATTTCCCAGATGTCGCTCTATGTGCTGACACGCGGAAGCGCAGTCGCCGATTATGACGGTCGCAAGCGCAGCCATGGTCCAGGCGATGTCGTCGCCGTCGACTATTCGCTGCCCTATGAATCCCGTACGCCCGGCTATGAGGGGATCACGCTCACCTTCGACAGAGCGAGCGCGCCGGCCGGGCTTCAGGGCGATGTGCATGGCATGGTGCTGACGGCCCAAAGCAGTGCAGGCAAGCTTCTCGGCACCCTGATCCGGGCCCTGGTGGAGCATATCGACGGGCTCAGCGTCGACCAGGCGCAGTCGGCCGTCGACGGCATCCTGCGCTTTGCCGCAACCGCCCTTCCCTCCGGCGGGCCGAGAAAGGAACGCGAGGATGTCCCGCTCTTCGATCGCGCTCATCGGCTGGCCCGAGGCAGGCTGTCCGACCCGGATTTCGGCCCAGACGACCTGATGGCCGCGCTGGGCGTCTCGCGCTCGAAACTGTTCCGGTCGTTCGAGGCCCATGGCGGCGTGCGGCGCTGGCTGGTCGGGATCCGGCTGAGCGCCAGCCTGCAGGTGATGATCAGGTCTGCGGGAAGGCTGAAGATATCGGCGATCGCGCATCAGCACGGATTTCGCAGCGAGGCCCATTTCAGCCGTGCGTTCCGGAAGCGCTATGGCATGAGCCCAAGCGCGGCTCAGGCCTCGAGCCTGCACGCCCATGGCAATCTGGCATATCTGACCTGGGCGGAGCAGGATATCGCAGCCGGGGGGTCGACGGCCGAGGCCTGGCTCGCCTCCGCTCGCACCCGAGCGTGGGCGGGAGCAGGACGAGAGCGCTCATCGCGCGTCTGAACCGGCGATTCTGGGTCTGAACTCCCATCAGCGGCGCCCCCCCTGGCCTCCCGGCGTCGAACTGCCCTCAAGCTCTACAGGAGCGGGCGACGCCGCACCTTGCCCGCCGATCTCATCTTGATGACTGGACGTCCCAATGCGCGGCTCCTCCCGGTTCGGGGCCGTGACAGCGTGATCGATACCGCGGATCGAGCGTTGCGGATGAGATCTGAAACCTTCCGGCTGGCCCTGGAAATCGCGACGATCCGCCCGAAGACAATCAAAGCCGGCCTTCGGCAAGAAGGCCCAGGCAACAAGCACCGGGTGGGGCGCGACGATTTCATGCAGAGACCGCAAGACGGCGGAGCGCCGGTGGCGCATCCCGCGCCGACGCAGCCTTCCGCTCTGGGCCGGGCCCTTCGCAAGGCATGGGCGCTCGTGACGCTGGCGAAACGCCGCGCGCAGGAGGACGAAGCGTGGGATGGGCTGGAGGTCTTCGACATGCTCGGCGGCTGGCAAGGCACAGGCGCGAGGCGCCGTAATAACGAGCGACGTGCGAACGGGAAACAGCCGCAGCGCCAGACGTCATGAGCCCAGGTCGGGCTCGGGATTCCAGGTTTCCATCGCGGTGGCGAACCGAATGCGGATGCGGCCGCTGAACCGGCGGTTGGACAGAAACATGTGAGGATGCCGCGACGATCGGCTCGTCACGACGCTACGGGAATGACTAAGGCTTACTCTGTCACTTCAGGAGATTCGCCTTGTCTGCCCCTGCCCCTTCCTTCGCCTGGTCCCATCTCGCCGGGCGCGAAGTCTCGACCTCGTCGGAAGAGTGGCGGCACGAATGCGAGATCGCCTATCTGCTGGCGATGCCGACTGCGAAGCGCAACACCTTCCTCGATGGCGTTCCCGGCTCGACCGATCGCGAAGAGCGCGGCATCAAGGGCGTCCGCGGCGAGGCAGCGGTGGCCAAGCTTCGCGCCGAAATCATCCGCCTGTACGGTCTCAAGAACAAGACCTGAAGCATCGGCCCGAAAAGTGGATTGCGGTTTTCGGGAAAGCCGATGCAATCACAGATGGTGAGATCACGCCGCATTTGGACGAAATCGTCAAAATGCAGAAAACGGGATCGACTCCAATAGTTTAGCTTAGCAGGCTGTTGAAGAAGTCGTCCATGGGCGGGCGATGAAGGTGGAATCGTCACCGTTGTGGACGCGGATTTCGCCCTTGAGGGAGCCGTCCGTTTGAAGTTTGGCCCATCCGTCGCCCGAGACCTCGTCCATCTCATCATTGCCTTGCCAGGTGAAGTCGATGCCGTTGTCGGTCTCGCGGCAGTGCAACTGGCCGGTGACGCAGCCGAAGGCGAACTCGCCGCCTGTCTTGCCCTCGAAAAGGATGTAGGCCGGCTCCATCATGTCGAGGAAGTCGGTATCCCACACAGCCATCTCGACGATCCGCCACTTGCCCTTGATCATGCCGGGGCCGCCAGAAGCTTGGGCAGACGGATCAGGTTGTAGGCGGCCAGCGCCAGAGTGAACGCGGCATCGACCTTGGGGCGGCCGCGCACCTTCACCTTGGCCAGTCCCGCCGAGCTTTTGATCCAGCCGAACACCTCCTCGATCCGCTTGCGGCAGCGCTGGCTGATCTCATAGCCGGGGTGGCGCTGGACGCGTCGGTCGAGGGCGCTCCGGCGCCGCTTGCCGGTCTTGGTGACATGTTCATTGCTGGCGATATGCGGGGTGATCGATCGGGCTCTGAGATCGGCCACGAACTGCTTCACGTCATAGGCCTTGTCGGCGCCGAGTGTGATCCGCCGTGCGCGACCTGGCCTCGCATCCAGCAGGGCGAGCGCCGCTTCGCGTTCCGCCGTGCCGGTAGCCAAGGTCACTCCGCCGCCGACCGCAAGGCCGTGGCGGTTCTCCATCAAGGCGTGGCCGAGGTAACAGAGCCTGGCCGGTTGGCCATCGCTCTTGCGATAGAGCCTGGCCTCGGGGTCGGTGGTGCTCTGGTGAGTCTCGTTGGATCGCTTCTTGCCATGAAAGTCGCGCTCGGCGTTGCGCCCCGTCCTGGAGCCATCATCGCCGTCGCTGCCGTCCTTGCGCCGGAAGCTCTTGGTCGAGGCCCAGGCCTCGATCAGCGTGCCATCCACCGAGAAATGGTCGCTCGACAACAGCCGCTTGACCTTCGGCTGAGCCAGTACCGCGGACAGGAACTTGGCTGCGATCTCTCCGGCCAGCAGCCGGTCCCGGTTCTTCGAGAAGCTCGAATGGTCCCAAGCCGGGTCATCCACTCCAAGACCGACGAACCAACGGAACAACAGGTCGAACTCCAGCCGGTCCATCAGCTGACGCTCCGAGCGCAGCCCGTAGAACGCCTGCAGCAGCATCGCCCGCAACAGCTTCTCCGGCGCGATCGACGGCCGCCCCAGCCGCTGCGCATAGAGCGCGCTAAAATCCCCCGTCAACTCCGCCAAGGCTGCATTGGCGATCTCCCGGATCGGCCGCAACGGATGGCCCATTCCGACCCGTGCCTCCAGATCCACATAGGAAAACAGCGATCCAGAGCGCTCATCCGACCCGCGCATCAAATGCCCCCAGCCAACTCCTCAAGCCGAGTGAATCACGCCAAACGCCGMCCCGCTACAGACTTTTTCAACAGCCTGTTAGAGCATGCTCAGTGCGAAAGGCCGTTTCCGCTATCTCGCAGCATGCTCTCGCGGCGCCGCCCGTCGCCGCTCGTCTCAGCCGTCATTCGACGAGTTGAGATCCTCGGTCTTCAGTGTGTCATCGCCGACGAGGCCCGCGGCCTGCCGCAGCGCGTCGTTGACGCGGTCCTGCCAGCCCGGCCCGCCGCTCTGGAAATGGTCGAGGACATCGCGGTCGATCCGCAGCGTCACCATCTCCTTGGCGCCGGGAAGCGCCGGCCGCTTCGCGATCACCGGCGCCGCCTTCGGTGCGGCCGGCTTGAACAGGGCTTCCGCCTGGTCGCGGGCGCTGGTCGGCCGGCGCGGTCTGTCGATGCTCATGATGCGTCCCTGCTCTTGCTGCGGGCTTTCCTGACGACGTCAGGCTCGTTGGTCAATCGCTCGCGGCGTTCCGTCTTCTCTGCCGTGCTTGCGTCCATCTCGCTCATGGCGTGGTCCACCGCGCGTGCGGCCCGGGCCCGCACCGTGCTGGCGCTGACCTTGAGCGAGGCATGTGACGCTGTCGGGACAGTTATGGGCACAAAGCCCTTCCGCAGCCGCACGCCGGCCCCCTCGCCATTCTCGGCGATGAAGATGATGCCGGCTTCGGACAAGGCGGCCTGCATCTTCTCGACGCTGCTCATCCTTGCATCCTGGCCCGCCTCGAAACGGTTGACGGTATTGACGCCGACACCGGCCTTCTGCGCCAGTTCGGGCATGCTCCAGTTCAAGGCCGCACGGGCCATTCGGCATTGATATGATTTCATGTGGTGATATTATCACCATATACGATTATTATCAAGTTTGTTCGATAAGTGCACTCGCAACCGGGTCTCTGGTTGGAGGGGACACCGTCGAAAACCAGGGAGCGCCCCACAGGGCGCTCCCTTCTGCGTCAGTCCGGCTGTGTCCGAACCTGCCAGGCCATCGGACGTCCCGTGCCGGCATCGGCTGTCCCGAAAACCGGAAACCACTTTTCGGGCCGATGAACCTTTGCTGCCGGCATCGGCTGGCCCGAAAACCGGAAACCACTTTTCGGGCCGATGAACCTTTGCTGCCGGCATCGGCTGGCCCGAAAACCGGAAACCACTTTTCGGGCCGATGCCTTAGATAAACAGCGGATCGGTCGAGAACGGCGCGGGCGCCGGGCCGAACAGAAAATCATCCTGGTCGAGAAAAACCTCCTGCCCAAAGCTCTCGAAGAGCGTGATCTGCCCGCGCTCCGAGGTGATCGTCGTCTGGAAATCCTCGTTGACGATCGAGAGGTCGGCGAATTGCAGGCCGCTGCCGCGCAGGTCGAACAGGTCCGAGCCGTCCTGGAAGCCGGAGACCGTGTCGCCGAAGAAACTGCCCTCCGTGCTCCAGCGCCCGGTTCCGCTGTAGACGAAGAGGTCCTGTGCATTGTCGAGATCGAAGCCGAATTCGTCGCGGCCGGCCTCCATCTGGTCGTCGGCTGCACCGCTGATCAGCCGGTCGGAGCCACCTCCCCCGTTCATGCCCGAGCCGACCGCGCCGGCATGCAGTTCGTCATTGCCGGCATCGCCCTGCAGGCTGTTGTCGAAATTGCTGAAGGAGCTGTCGCTGCCGAAGAGGACGTCGTCGCCCTCGCCGCCCGAGGCGACGCCGCCGCCGTCACTGGTCGCGAGCGTCAACCGGTCGCTGCCCGCCTCACCGAACAGATTGTCGAAGCCGCCCGGGCCGCCATCGAGGATATCGTCGCCTTCGCCGCCATGGATCTCGTCGCTGCCGCCAAGCCCGGTGACCTGGTCATTGCCGCCAACGGCGAAGATCCGGTCATCGTCCGGCGTGCCAGTGATGACATCGTCGCCATTCGTGCCGGCGATGACGAAATCGGTATTGGTGAAATCGCCGGTCGTGAAGCTCTGCAGGCCGGCAAACTCGACCGTGAAATCATCGGCATCGAGCAGCCCGTCATCATTGGTGTCGGCCACCAGGAACGTATTGCCGGCACGCTGGATATAACCCAGCTGCGTCAGCTCATCGCCGCCGCCCGGCAGGGCCGCGCCGATCCGTGGATTGGCGTCGATCTGGCCGACCCAGGCGAAATCGCCGCCGGAGAGCTGAAGCACATCGCCATCGGCCAGTCCGGCACGCTGGAAATCGGCAACGAAATCGCGCACCGAGAAGCTCGAATCCGGCTGGAAGGCGCCGGCGTTGAAGTTGAACTGGTCGTTGCCGCCGCCGCCCTCGGCGCCTTCTTCGCCTTCCAGCTCGTCGGCGCCCGCGCCACCGCTCAACTGATCACTGCCTCGGCCACCGAACAATTCGTCGTCGCCGGCGTCGCCGAACATCGCATCGGCGCCGTCGCCGCCGAACATGTCGTCATCGCCGATGCCGCCCGAAAGCGTGTCGGCCCCATCATCGCCGTCGACATTGTCGTCGCCGGCACCGCCGGACACCGTATCGTTGCCGTCGCCACCGGCCAGCCCGCCGTCATCGCCGCCGCCGCCGTCGATCGTGTCGGCGCCATTGCCGCCCTGGATGAAATCATTGCCGTCCCCGCCAGTCAGCGTGTCAGCGCCGTTGCCACCTTCGATGGTATCGTCGCCGCCGCGGCCATTGATCGTGTCGTTGCCGCCAAGCCCCAGGATCGTGTCGTTCCCCTGGGTGCCGTTCAGCGTATCCGCGCCATTGCCGCCGGCGATCACGAAACGCGTGCTGCCGAAATCCGACTGGACGAGATTGAGCTGGCCGTTGAGGCGGATCGTGAGATCGCCCGCGTCATAGCTGCCATTGTCGTTGCTGTCGGCGAGCACAAAGGTGTTGCCGCCGTTGAACGCATAGGAGATGGCCGCCAGCCCATCGCCGCTGGTCCCGATCGCGCTGCCGAGCGTGGGCATGGCGTTGAGCTGCCCGCCGAAACTGAAACGCGTCGCGGGGCTGAAGGCGTCGAACTCCAGCGTGTCGCCAATGGCGTTTCCGGCGCCCTGGAAATCGGTGACGATATCGCTCAGGGCCGCGGTCGAGGTTCCGCCGAACGGGTCCCATTCGAACCGGTCATTGCCGCCGCCTCCGGTCAGCATGTCCGAGCCCGCGATCTCGAAATTGGAGTCGCCCACCAGCGTGTCATTTCCGGCGCCGCCCTGCAGCACGTCGGCACCGCCTCCGCCCGCCAGTTGATCGTCACCGCCGCCGCCTTCGAGCGTATCATTGCCGCCCAAGCCAAGGATGAAATCATTTCCCGCCAAACCGCGGATGAGGTCGGCGTCTTCCGTGCCGAAGAGGGTGTCGTCTCCCGTTGTGCCGTCGATAGTGGCCATGATCCTGCTCCGAATTGGTGGAAATGCCCCCAGGAGCCCATGGATTTTTCTTGGCGGACGGACGCCGATGCTCGGATCTGGCCGAGGCTGTCCTTCCCCGTGTCGTTACGATCAAGGGGGCAAGGTCCGGCCCCGCTTAGGAGTGGCGCTGACTATCAGCAACCCTCGCGCGCGAAGCTGACAGGACCTGTCAGCGAAATGTCAGTTTGGCGGATGTAGGATCGACCATTGAACGGGACGAACGGTGGCGATGGCGCAGTCACGACCGGGGAACAGGTGACGCGATGATTGCGGATGACGAAACGGTCGTAATGCCCTGGCGACATCAGGTCCTGCTCGTTGCCGAGGGCGACGATTTCCTCTGCAGGCTCGAGGAGATGGACGCCTGGCTCGAGCGCTGGAAGATCATGTATCGCGTCGTCTCGGTGAAGCGGGACAAGGGCGCCATACGGGTCTGCTTTCGTGAGGCGAGCCTCGCCCACGCCTTCCATGAGACGCTTGGCGGCGAGCTCGTCCCGCCTGACGCGCTCGCCGTCGCCGTGGCGGCCGATCCCCTCGCCGAGACAGGAAGGCCGCGGCTGATGAGAGCGTCCGAAGCGTGATCAAGGTCGCTTCGGGCCCGGGCTCCTCTGCCCGGCTCCGCGCTGCAAATCCGCGCGCCGCATGACTGCGCGGCGCGGAGGGCCGATGTTGGTTTTCGCAATCCTGCCGCCCCTCAGCACTGCTCCGCTCAATAGCCAAGCGCGCGGAGCAGGACGATGCGGAACGGATGCGTGAACGCGTAGATCACGAGAATGATCGCGATCATGGCCCCGATCCAGATATGCCTGCCGGATCGGGGCATCTTATCCAGCACCGTGCCGGCGCTTTCCCGTCACCGGGTCAGCGGCGCCAACACGGCTGCTGCGAGGATCACGACGATCGCTGTCCGGAACAGAACCCAGTGACAACGGGTCATCGTCAGGTCAGATCTTGATTGCGCATTCATGGGCAAACTCCCTCACGCACACTCAAACGACGGGCGGAGGCTTGCGCCGTTGCCGGCAAAGGACAAGCAGAAACGCATGAATTCGACCCGATCAGACGCAAGTATTCGGTAGCAGTTGCTTAAGCGCCACACCTGGGACGCAGTACCCAAATGCAATCATAGATCGATTTCTTGACGCCCCCCCTGCCCCAAAAGGCCAAGGCACGCCGCGAATACTGGAATGACAGCCAGACGGCTGGCGGCGGGCTTCAGGGCAGCCGGATCAGAACCGGTGTCACGACCCGACGGCCCTTGGGCGGCCTCGGGACGACCTTCACGGGGACCTTTCCAGCGCAGGCTGGCGCCGCCCGCCAAGGGCGATCAGTCACGGCAACGATCAGGAGACGACCTTGTCCGCCAGATGCGACCCCACCCCCGCGCTCACACGACAGAGATGGCCTTGGCGGCATCCGCGGATCGGCTCCCCCCGCATGCCCCGAGCCTCCTGCCCGCATAATGCTTCGGCCTGAACGCTGAATCGCAAGCTGCAGCTCATTCCTGCAGAATGCGCCGATGGGTTGCAATATCGACCAAAGGCGAGCCGTGGGCCTTTCCGACGAGGAGGGCGTTGATGCGGCGGGGTTCGCAGCCACCTGTGCTAGGATCGGCATCGCCAGGGGCCGTGGTTTCCCCGGGGGCGATACCGACGAGCACGAGGGCCATCATGTCCGGGCTTGATCCGTCGCATATCATGCAGGTCGGGATGGGGTTCTTTGCCTCGAAGACGCTGCTTTCCGCCGTCGAGCTGGGGCTTTTCACGACGCTCGCCAAACAGCCGATGACGGGTGGCGAGATCGCCGCTTCCTTGCAGCTCAGTCCGCGCGCCATCCCGGATTTTCCCGATGCGCTGGTCGCGCTCCGATTTCTCGACCGTGACGGCGACGGCCCCGGGGCGCGCTATGCGAATACGCCCGACAGCGCCTTCTTCCTGGACCGGAACAGCCCGGCCTATATCGGCGGCATCCTGGAAATGGCGAATGCGCGCCTCTTCCGCTTCTGGGGAGACCTCACCGAGGCTCTGAAAACCGGCAAGCCGCAGAACGAGACCAGGCATTCCGGAGAATCCGTCTTCGCCACGCTCTATGCCGACCCGGCGCGGCTCGAGCAGTTCATGAACGCGATGTCCGGGATCTCGGCCGGCAATTTCAAACTGTTTGCGGAGGCTTTCGACTTCTCAAGATTCAGCAGCCTTTGCGATGTCGGCGGCGCGACCGGGCAGCTCTCCTGCATGGTCGCGGCCGCGCATCCGCATATGCGCTGCACCAGCTTCGATCTGCCGACGGTCGTGCCGATCGCCCTGCGCCGGATCGAGCAGGCGGGCCTGAGCGACCGGGTCGCGGCGGTCGGCGGCGACTTCTTCGCCGATGCTCTGCCCAGGGCCGATGTCATCACCATGGGGATGATCCTGCATGACTGGAACCTGGAGAAGAAGAAGGCGCTGATCCGCAAGGCCTATGACGCCCTGCCGCCGGGCGGCGCCTTCGTGGTGATCGAGTCGCTCATCGACGATGCCAGGCGCGAAAATGCCTTCGGCCTGATGATGTCTCTCAACATGCTGATCGAGTTCGGCGATGCCTTCGACTATTCCGCCGCCGACTTCGAGGGCTGGTGCCGCGAGGTCGGCTTCCGGAGGTTCGAGACCATGGCGCTGGCCGGCCCGTCGAGCGCCGCGATCGCCTATAAATAGCGGGATTGCCGATAGCGCTCGTCGCGAGGTGCCGTCTGCAGGGAGGACGCCCCAGCCCCGCCGGATCTGGTGACCCGGCGGGACCGGTCAGGGCGCGGGATCGGCTACGCCGCCTTGCGGTTGATCCCGGATTCGGCAAGCTTGCTGAGCTTCTTGTCGGCCGCGAATTCCTCATCGAGATTCTGCTGCAGCAGGGTGGCGCAGTCGTTGCGGCCAAGCTGCTTGGCCCAGGCCGTCAAGGTGCCGTAGCGCGTGATCTCGTAGTGTTCGACGGCTTGCGCGCAGGCGATGATCGCGGCATCGACCACCTGCTTGTCGGCGACCTCACCCAGAACCTCGTCGGCTTCCTCGAGGATGCCGTCGATCGCCGGGCAATCCACGCCCTTCGCCTCCGCGCCATGTTGCTTGAAGACCTGTTCCAGCCGCTTGATATGACCTTCGGTTTCGCCGCGATGCGCGGTCAGCCCCTGCTTCAGCTGCGGGTCTGTGGCCTTGTCGATCATCTTCGGCAGCGACTTGTGGATCTGCTTCTCCGCGTAATAGATATCTTGAAGCGTGTGGACAAAGAGATCGTCCATCGTCTTGATGTCCTTGGAAAAAAGTCCCATTCCGTCCTCCTGGTTCTGATCCCCGCCGACGCCGGTTGATCGGGCGCGCTTGCTGCCTGACCAACGTATTGGCCGCCGGCCTGTTCCACGCCGCCGGGGCTTTTAGCCATGGCGAAGGAACCCGGCTGTCAGGGTATTGGCTGAGCTGCTCGCCAGCCATGCCGCTTCGACAGGTTGTCAGCGATTGGGGGAAGCCGTCCTGCGACGGGACGTTGTGGCCGCTCCGCCGCTGAGGAGCACATCAGCGCCTCGCCGCGGCGCGAAATCCTCGTCCATTCAGGGAGAAGGCAACAAAAAAGGAGCGTCGCCGCTCCTAGCCATTCCAACGCTATAGCGTGCCTGGGGGCTTGCGGCAAGACGCCGGTCATCCCCTATGAACGCTGCCCTCGACCTGAACCATGGGGAAAGGGAATAGCGAAATGCGTATCTTATTATCGACTTACGGGTCGCGCGGAGACGTCGAACCGATCGTCGCCCTGGCGGTGGAGTTGCGGGCACTCGGCGTCGAGGTGCGGTTATGCGCGCCGCCGGACGCGGAGTTCGCAACGCTGCTGGCCCGTGCCGGCATCCCGTTGGTACCCTTCCGCAAATCGTGGCGCGCATGGGCGGAGCAACCCTCGACCGCGGAGGAGCGGGTCGTGAGCGTCGACGCCTTCGTGGCCGGGTTCATCGCAGCGACCTATGACACCCTCGCCGAGGCAGCCGAGGGCTGTGACATGCTCGTCGCGAGCGGCATGTTGCATTTCGTCGCGCGGTCGGTGTCCGAGACGGTCGCCATCCCTCACCGGTTCGCGATCTTCTGTCCGAGTTTGCTGGACGCCCAGGGCTGGCACGCGCAGGTCGGCGCGCCGATCAACGCCCATCGGGCGTCGATCGGCCTGCCGCCGGTGGAGGACCTCCCGGCCTTCCTGTTCACCGGTCGGCCCTTGGTGGCAGCGGACCCGACCCTGTGTCCCGAAGTGACGCCCGGAGCGCTTCCTGTCATCCGAACCGCGGCATGGATATTGCCGGACGAAAGACCACTCCCGGCGAATCTGGTGGCGTTCCTGGATGCCGGCGCAGTGCCCGTCTATGTCGGCTTTGGCAGCATGCGCGTCCCCAACGACAGCGCCCGTGTCGCCATAGAGGCGATCCGCGCGCAGGGCCGCCGTGCTCTCGTCGCCCGGGGCTGGGCCGACCTGGGCTTGATCGACGACGGCGCCGACTGCCTTGCCATCGGCGAGGTGAACCAGCAGGCCCTGTTCGGTCGCGTGGCCGCCATTGTCCATCATGGCGGGGCGGGTACGACGACGACGGCGTCCCGGGCCGGCACGCCTCAGGTCGTTGTCCCCCAAGCGGTGGACCAGTTTCACTGGGCTGCCAGGGTGACCGAACTCGGCATCGGAGCTGCGCATGATGGCCCGACTCCGACCTTCGCGTCGCTGTCGGCGGCGCTCGGTACAGCCCTGAGGCCTGAAACCGGTGCCAGAGCAGCCACCCTGGCGGGCGCGATCCGCACCGACGGGGCGGCGTCAGCCGCGAGGCTGCTGGTCGACGCGACATTCGACGGCTGGTGAAGCAGGCCGCCAGGGACAGGGCGCGCGTGCTTCTGGGAGGTGCCGGCCATTCGCTCATCTGAATGATGACCGGACCGCCGTTGTCGTGGAACCTCGCTTAGGGCCCGACGTTTCCTGCGCAGCCGGGCCCGACAACACGGAGGCCACCATGCGAGACGGTTACGGACGGAAGATCCCCACGACGGATGCGGCAGCCATCCTCCCCCACGGACGGGGCGAGCAGGGCAAGAACCAGGACAACCGGGGCGAGCGCATGCGCGATCGCGCCCCCTCCGGGCAGAGCCCCGAGAAGGCAGCCGAGCGCCCTCCTCCCGGCATTTGCGAAACCTGAGGTGATGACGATGACAGCCGAGAAGCATACCGACGCGCCGGTGCCCTATCGGACGGCGCAACGGCCGGGACAATCGGGCGCACCGGAACAGCGTCGCCCGGGCCCGAGCCCCTTGTCGAAGCATCAGACCGGGCCGCATGCCCCGTTCGAGGCCGATGAGCACGACAGCGCCGCCACGATCAGACATGGGGGCCAGCCTGAGCCGAAGAAGCCGGGCTGAGGCCTGGCCTGGGCCATGGCGGGGCTGGGCCCAGGGCTCAGTCCCGATAGATGCGTGGCGCGTCCTGGACGCTGGGCACGGTTCGGAACATCCTGACCCCGAAGCCGGCCACAAGCGCCAGTACGGTAAGCCAGATCAGGATGTCGAGAAAGCGCGAGCGCATGACAGGTTTCGCCCGGCATCGATGAGGACTGCAACTGCAACCCGGGCCGGCGCCATCCGGTTCCGCGCGACGTTGCAGAAAAGGTGATACGATCGTGTCCTCGACAGGCATACCCGGTGAGGTGTTGCTGAAGCTCGGATTTCCCGAAAACCGACTCCCTGAAGCATCGGCTTTTCGGGCCGATGCTAGTAGCCGCCGATGATCGGGAGGATCTCCCCGGTGATGTAGCTGGAGCAGTGCGGCGAGGCGAGGAAGACATAGGCCGGGGCGATTTCCTCCGGCTGGGCCGGGCGCTTCATCGGTGTCTGCGCCCCGAATGTCGCGACATCCTCGGCCGTCTTGTCGGATGGATTGAGCGGCGTCCAGACGGGACCGGGCGCGACCGCATTGACCCTGATCCCGCGCGGCACGAGATGGGCGGCGAGCGAGCGGGTAAAAGCATGGATGCCGCCCTTCGTCATGGAATAGTCGATCAGCGCCTCACTGCCCATCAGCCCGGTGACGGAGCCGGAATTCACGATGGCGCCGCCGACTTTCATATGGTCGAGGGCCGCCTGCGACATGTGGAAATAGCCGTAGAGATTGGTCTTCAGCGTCGTGTCGAAATGCTCTTCGCTCAGATCCTCGAAACGTGGGGAATGGACCTGGAAGGCGGCGTTGTTGACGAGCACATCGAGCTTGCCGAAGGTCTTGACGACCTTGGCCACCGCCTTCCGGCAGAAGCCTGAATCCCGGACATCGCCGGGGATGACGAGGCAGCGCCGCCCCTCGGCCTCGATCGCCTGCCCGGTCACCTTCGCGTCCCCGGCCTCGCCGAGATGCAGGATCGCGACATCGGCACCCTCGCGCGCGAAGAGCACGGCGACCGAGCGTCCGATACCGGAATCGCCGCCCGTGATGATGGCGACCTTGCCCTCGAGTTTGCCCGAGCCCTTGTAATAGGGCGCATCATACATCGGGGCCGGATCGAGCACGGCCTCCGAACCCGGCTTGGCCTGATGCTGCTTCCTGAAGGGCGGCTCGGGATAACGTCGCGCCCCAGCCTGCATCGCGCCGGATTTCGCCTTTGCCGGCTTCGCATCCGACCGCGCCACCTGCCTCTGGATCCGGCGCTGCTGCTGGATCGCGGAATTTGTCGCGCTGTTCGGCTTTGCCGGGCTCCTGGGTTCCGCTTGTGGCTTGGCCTTGGTCTGAACCTTGCTGGATTTCGCCATCACGGCCTCCGTGCAATCGCATTCCGGAGTTGAACGGGCGCCGCGGGCCCGGGTTCCATTGCCGGTGCGGATCGGCGCGCTCTGTTCGGGCGTCCGTCCTGATCGCCCTGCTCGCCACCGAGCTGCACGGTGACGCGTTCTCCCCCTGTCCTCCGAACACGCAGCCGCCTCAGCCTCTCCGTGAACTGCCCCTCATCCCTGTCAGCCCCTGTCTGTCGGTAGCGGCTCCTCTTCGTCCTGCCGTGCGACGAAACGGCCATTCGCGAGGCCAGGCGCGGAGCGCAGCAGTGCCAGCAAATGGAGCGTGGCGGGGCTGAGATAGCCGCCTCGGCGCAGGACCGCATAAATCGGATTGGCGACGTGCAGGTCCGCGACCGGAATCGTCGCGAGCGAGCCAAGCCGCCGCTCCTCGTCGATCGCGCTTTCTGGCAGCAACGCGATGCCGAGACCGGCCTCGACCAGCCGCTTCATCGCGTTCAGGCTGTCGATCGATGTCCAGCGGACCTCGCCGATGCCACGCGCCTGAAACTGCGCGAAGATGTTGTCCGCGAAGGTCTCGCGCTGATCATAGGCATTGCGGAACGCAAACCAGGGTTCATGGCACAGCGCCGCGAGCGATCCGAGCCGTTTGCCCGCGAAACGATGCTGGGCGGAACAGGCCACGACCATTGTCTCGGAGGCGATGTGCTCGCAGACGAGATCTGGTGCGATGTCGAGGAGATAGCGCAGCCCGATCATCGCTTCGCCGCGCCGGACCCGGTCGCTCACCTCAGCGCTGGTCGCGGTGCTGATCGAGAGATCGACCTTGGGATGATCGGCAGCGAAGCGCTTGAGAACCGCGGTGAGGTTCGTCCCGGCTAGCGTGCCCACTGCCACGATCGCGACACGGCCGGCGACCTCCGTGCGCAGCGCCTTGATCGCGCTTTCCGCGTCGCGCAGCGCCGCAAGCACGCGTTCGGCGTGCGGCAGCAGCGCGCGGCCGGCTTCGCTGAGCACCACGCCCCCGGACGCGCGCTCGAAGACCGGCACGCCGAGTTCGTCCTCGAGCAAGGCGATGCGCCGGCTGATCGCCGGCTGCGAACGGCCGAGTACCTCCGCGGCGCTGGAAAAACCATTGGCCTGATGGATGGTGACGAAAGTCAGAAGCGCTTCGTTGTCCAGGCCCATGAAAGACACGCCCATGCAAAAAACTGATCGGCCTTAGAGAAACTATGATTTCGACGGATGCCTGGGCAAGCGCTATCGAAGAGGAAGCAAAGATGGCGCCGCGGCGCGAACCGGACGGAGCAGCACCATGACGGCGAGGATTTCGGCGCCTGCAGCCCCTGCTCCCGCGTTATCTCAGTACCACTCCCCGGCCCATGTTCGCGCTGCGCCATCGCATCCCGATCCATACCCCTATTACGGCCGGCTCGCCCGCGAACGTCCCTTCTCCCGGGACGAGGCCAATGGCTGGTGGGTGGCGGCGAGCGCTGCCGCGGTCACCGAAGTCCTGACCAGCGCGATCTGTCTGACCCGCCCCTTGAGCGAGCCCATCCCTGCGGCGCTGCAGGGCGGCGCAGCAGCGGAGATCTTTGGCCGGCTCGTGCGCCTGCGGGATGACGAGGCGCGGGGCAGGCTGAAGGAGGCGGTCACGAACGCCGTGCGCGGCCTCGATCTCGGCGAGGTCGCGGCCCTGGCACACAGGCGTGCGGCCGAGCTCGACGACGAACTCGGGCCGAGGCTCGATGAAGCGACCACGACGCAGTTCATGTTCGCACTGCCCGTGCAGGTCATCGCGCTGCTGCTCGGCATTCCCCGCGAACGCTTCGGCGACGTCATGGGGTGGCTTGGCGCCTATGGGACCGCAGCCGCAGCTGCTGGAACCGGAATTCCCGCGCTGACGCCCGACTTGCTGACATCAGGACATCAAGGCGCGCAGGCGCTGTTTGACCTCGCCAGTGCCGTCGGGAAGGCCGACGCGCAGCGGGGCCCGTTATTCCAGGCGCTGCTGCGCGAAGCGACGCGTTTCGGCTGCGACGACGAAAGGGATGTGATCGCCAACGCCCTTGGCTACATGGTCCAGGGTTTCGCCGGAATGGCCTCGCTGATCGGGTTGACGCTGCTCGCACTGGCCCGGCGGCCGGAACTCCTCCGGCAGGTCGAGGCCGATCGGACATGCCTGCGGCCGCTCATCCAGGAGGTGGCGCGCTGCGATACCGTCACCAGCAGCACCTTCCGTTTCATGGCGCGCGACGGCAGGATTGCCGGACATGAGCTGCGTCAGGGCGATCTGATCATCGTGCTCCTGGCAGCCGCGAACCGCGATCCCGCGCTCAATCCCGAGCCGGATCGCTTCGATATCGCGCGCAGGGACCGCAGATCCCTGGAATTCGGCGCCGGTCGCCATGTCTGCCCCGCGGACAAGGTCGTAGCTCTGATCGTCGAGATCGCGGTCGGGCATCTGCTGACGCGCGGCGTGCCGCTGGAGCGCCTGGAGGCCTGCCTGTCCTATGCCGCCTCGGGGCATGTCCGCACGCCCTTGTTCAAGCGCTGAGTGGCTGTCCGCGAAACGGAACCCCTGAAAGCCGATAGTCCATGCTGCGCCCATGCCAGGCGTCCAGCGGCGGCAACGCGGCACGCACAACATCTCTCGCCGGATCACGCCCTGACGTAACGGCGCTCTTGCCGGCTCGCATGAAGCTGCTAGCATCCGCGTAAGCTCTTCCTGCGCCTACCTTCCCCCGACATTCCAGTGAATCCGACGTTTCTGCGTTCCCTGAGCGAGATGCGGCCCAATGGACAAGAAGCTTACGCCACCTTCGCTCAAGGAAATCTTATCGCAATTGCGATATGACTGGTTCGGCAAGGATGTGCAGCAGACTCCGACCGTCAGCTATGTTTGGACCGCCGATCAATTCGGTCATTTCGGCCTCGGCTTCCAGATAACCTTCCTGTTCAGCTGGATACTCGCCGCCCTCTTCACCGATCTTCCGGCCTGGAAGACTGCGATCATCGCTGCCCTGCTCAATATGCTGCTCTGGATCGTCAAGGAGGTGCTCGACATCGTCCGCGAGCGCCGGCGCCAGGGCCCGCTCTTTCCGTTCAACCGCCGCGAGCTCTGGTGGAATGTCGCGACCGCGCTGTTCTTCATCGGCGCGGGCGCGATCGTCGCCGGCGCCTCGGGGCTCGGCGGCGTCCAGGCCATCGTCGCGCTGCTGGTCATGCTCGTGCCCGCCACGCTGCTGGTGCTCTGGTGGGTGAAGCGCAAGATGACCTTCCAGCAGGTCGGCCTGCCCTTCCTGTTCCGCCTGACCAATCTCTGCTCGACCATAGAAAGGCCGGATCCCGGCTACCGCGACGCGCTGATCGCCCTGTCGGAGCCGCCGACGAAGGGCGCGAACGCGCCGCGTTTTCCGCATGTGCTGCTCACCGGCACGGTCGGCTCGGGCAAGACCTGCCTCGCCTGCGGCATCGGCACCGAATACGCCTTCCGGCTCGGGATTGCGCGCTACACCACCCTGGTGAAGCTGTTCGAGGCCGCGGTCGAGCGCAAGGAAGACGCCGATTCCGGCCACCCGCCGCTCGAGGAACAGGATGGCCGCATCCTCTGGC
Organism: Allobosea sp. P4_E12; assembly: GCF_056401655.1. Lineage (NCBI taxonomy): Bacteria > Pseudomonadati > Pseudomonadota > Alphaproteobacteria > Hyphomicrobiales > Alloboseaceae > Allobosea > Allobosea sp. P4_E12. The sequence goes on from NZ_JBFUIY010000013.1 coordinate 154,704, forward strand.
CCTGGCGCAATGTCGACCTGCTCATCGTCGACGATGTCGATGCGCTCCTGGTCGAGCCGCCGCTGCCGAAGCCGACCACGGCGACTGCGGCCGAAGCCACGGCAAAGCGCCCGGTCGACCAGAGCGCGCTGCGCAGGATCGTCTTCAACCAGCTCGCGATCGTCGGCATCCAACGCTTCCGGACGCGGCGCACGGTCTGGGTCGTCAGCGATCCCAGCGAGGCGGAGGAGTGGCGCAATACCATTGCCGAGGCGCTCGGCCTGCCCGTGGGCGACGACACCGCCCTGCCCGTCATCCGCCTGCTCAGGGACGAAAAGGCGCTCGCCGCGATGGCCAAGACGCGGGCTTAGGCAAGACGAGGGCCTGGGCAAGAGGCGGGGCTGGGCAAGACCGGGGTCGGAGGGAGGCCGGAGCGAGTGGATTGAATCGGACGTCTGGCTCCCGCACGGGCGTCCTACTGGCAGGGAAGACCGACGCGGTCCAACCGGTTAGCGGGCTGCCGGAATGCCGCAGGAGGGTGGCTTCCGGACGTCGAGCGCATCGACACGGCCGGGCCGGATCGCGCCAGAGGAGACGTTCGGTCTCCTTTGCATATTCCGAGCTTTCGAGCTTACGTTCAGTGGCTGTGTCAATGCAGGCTGGTTCAATGCACGAGAACGACCAGAATGCCGGTGGGCTCCGCTTTGACGTCGTCGCGGGGCTTACGGCGGCTGCCGTCGTGCTGCCCAAGGCCATGGCATACGCTACTGTGGCGGGCCTGCCGGTGCAGGTTGGCCTCTACACATCCCTTGTGCCAATGGCCGTCTACGGATGGCTCGGCTCCTCCCGCGTGCTCAGCGTCAGTTCCACCACCACGCTCGCGATCCTGACTGGCGCCCAGCTCGGTGCAGTCGTCCCGGACGGCGACCCGGCCAAGCTGCTCACCGCGACGGCGACGCTGACCGCCCTGGTTGGCGCCTTGTTGCTGCTCGCCAGGCTCCTGCGCCTGGGCTTCCTCGCCAATTTCATCTCGGCACCGGTCCTCACCGGCTTCAAGGCCGGCATCGGCCTCGTCATCCTGCTGGACCAGGCCCCCAAGCTCTTCGGAGTGCACATCACCAAGCAGTCCTTCTTTGCCGACATTCTAAGCGTCGTGCGCGCGCTTCCGGAGACGTCGCTGCTCACTGCCGCAGTGGCGGCGGCGACCGCGATCGTTCTGATCGGGATGGAGCGTCTGAAGCCGCATTCACCCGCCCCACTCATCGCAGTGGCCACCGCCATCGCAGCGTCATGGATCTTTCACCTGGGCGCTCAGGGTGTCTCGACCGTAGGGCATATCCCGCAGGGCCTTCCCTCAGTGACGCTCCCCGATCTTGCGTTGGTGCAGCAACTGCTGCCGGGAGCGCTCGGGATTGCCCTGATGAGTTTCACCGAAACCATTGCTGCAGGCCGGGCTTTCGTTCGACCTCGCGATCCTCCGATCAATGCCAATCGCGAGCTGGTGGCGACAGGCGCAGCCAACATTGCCGGCTCCTTGCTCGGCGCGATGCCGGGCGGCGGCGGCACGTCGCAAACGGGCGTTGTTCGCGCGGCGGGCGGGCGAACCCAGGCTGCCTCGCTGGTGACAGCGGCGGCGGCCCTTGCAACCATGCTCCTGTTCGCACCTTTGCTCGGGCTCCTTCCGAATGCCACGCTGGCAGCCATCGTCATCGTCTACTCCATTCCGCTTATCCAGCCGGCGGAGTTCAACGCCATTCGCAAGGTGCGCAGGATGGAGTTCGGCTGGGCGATCGTCGCAACCATTGGCGTCCTGATCTTTGGAACCCTTCAGGGTATCGTCATCGCGGTCATCCTTTCGCTGATCGGCCTGGCCAGCCAGACATTCCATCCCCGGATTACGGTCATCGGCCGCAAGCGCGGAGCCGACGTGCTCCGCCCTCTCGATCCTGAAAACCCTGATGACGAAACCTTCGAGGGGTTGTTGATCCTGCGGCCGGAAGGGCGGCTCTTCTTCATCAATGCCCAGGATGTGGCTGACCAGATCACCGCTCTTGTTGGTCAGCATAAGCCGCGGGTCCTCGCGCTCGACTTCAGCCGCGTTCCAGACATCGAGTACTCGGCCCTCCAGATGCTGCAGGAAGGCGAGAAGGGCATGACGGAACGGGGTGTCATCGTCTGGTTCGTGGGCCTCAATCCTGGCGCGCTTGAGGTCATTCGCCGTGCAGGTTTGGACACGCTGCTCGGCCCGGACCGGTTGCTCTTCAACGCACGCGCCGCCATCGAACGCTACACGGCGTTGAACGCGCTATCGGCAAACGCTGCCGGATTGGTTCCTGACCCAAAGGCGTGAGAGGCCGATGTCCAATCGGCTTTGTCGACATACGATCCCGAGCCTGCATCTGCTCCAGCGATGCAATCCATCGGGCCAAGAGCATACTGAGGAAGGCGCATTCAACGGCCGGCAATCGGAGAATTTCGAATGACCAGTTCCAACGATGTGCAGAGGACAATCATCCGCAACAAGCTCCTCGGCAGGTGGGCCGCCGAGAAATTGGCACTCACGGGCCGGGACGCCGATGCCTATTCGGATGACCTCGCCAGAAGCACGGTCGATCCCGAGCGCAGTGACGTGTTCAGCAAGATCCGCAAGGACTTTGACGCCGCAGGCGTGGCCCAATCGGACGAGCAGATTCTACGCGTCATGACCGAATTCATGCTCAAAGCAGGGAGCCTCATGCCGACAACGCGGGGTGGTTCCCGCGATGCTGCAGCGGTGATGCTCGCACGCAATCTCCAGTCGGGCTGAGGCCGGCTGTAGATTGGCTGGCGACGGCGGTTCCGGCCTGGGCGCGGGTGCGCGGATCAGGCCTCCCGGACCAGGAGCACGTCCGCATCGACGCCCCGGAGCACGCCTTCGGCATGGCTGCCGATCGCATCCTGCACCAGCCCCCGACTGCGATGCGCGCCGACGACGACGAGACTGACGCCGGTCTCCTGCACCTGCCGCTTGATCACATTGACCACAGCCCCATCGTCCAGGACCAGCTCGATGCGATCCCGCACGGCCTGCGGAAGCTCTGCGGCCGCCAGGAACTCCGCCATGTCCTCGGCAGCCTCGGAGTGCAGATGTTCCGCCGCACCTTCGACCTTGTAGCGACCGGTCGTCGCCTGCGGGTTGACGTGGAGCAGCACGAGACGTGCCGTCGGAAAGAGCGCGGCGGCGGTCAGCAAGGCCGCGCGCGAGCACTCGGAGAAATCGGTGGCGACGAGGATGCGGTCATAGGGGCGCTCCGCCCGCTTGCGGACGACCAGCACCGGCACGGAGGCATGGCGCACGATATGGTCGACCGCCGTCCCGGTGACATAGTCGCCGAGGCTGTTGAAGCGCGCGACACCGGTGATGATGACGCCGCTGCCGCGCTCCACCGCCAGATTTGCCAGCACGCTCGGAGCCGAGCCGACCCGGACGACGAACTCAGCCTGCGCCGCCGTCGGCGGCAGCTCGGCGCGCAGCCGCGCCGTCGTTTCCGCCAGGTTCGGAACCGCGTCCTCGAGGACATGGGCGATTGCGAGCCTCGCCCGCCATGCCTCGGCAAGGCGCAAGGCGCGTTCGAGCGGGCGATCGGCCCTGGCCGAAAAATCGCTGGCGAACAGGACTTCAACGGGAGGCGCTTTGCTCGTCTCGGCCATGTGAACACCTCACTCCGGAATCGCGATGATCTCTTTGGCGCCTTGGATAGCATGCCGGTCTGCCGCGATCATCCGGCCGCCCCAGCCGGCGCAGGTTTGTCTCCTTCGATGCGCCGGGCGACGTGACAGCCGAGAGGGACTGCCAGGCGCCCGACCGGAGCCCGCTATCCCCTCGCCGCGGCCTTTCAGTTGCCCCAGTCGACAATGGTGAGATCAAGCGGCAGCGCGCGCCGGATCGCCAGAGGGGGCACGAGCGGCGTCAGGCTGACAGGCGAGCCGGTTTCCGCCGCCCGATCGAAATCCGCAGTGCCCGCCAGATCGACCGCCTTCACCGTGGCGGCCTCGAAGACATAGGGCAGGCCATTGGCGAGAAGTGGCGAGGGCCCGTCCATGACATGCAGGTGCAGATGCGGCTCCGAACTGTTGCCGGTATTGCCGACCGCGCCGATGACATCGCCGCGGCGCACCCTGTCGCCGGTCCTGACGCGGACGCTGCCGGGTTGCATATGGGCGTAGAGCACGAAGGCGCCACCGCCGATATCCAGCACCGCGAAATTGCCGTCGGCCTCGCCGATCGGCAGCCCGTCGGGAAGCGCTCCGGGGACCTGATCGGCAAGATCGGCACGCATATCGACGATGGTGCCGTCGCTCACCGCCAGGATAGGCTGGCCATAGATGTGATAGCTCGCGACCTGCTTCCTATCGCCCGCGAAGAGTCGGCCATCCCCGCCAAGCTTCTCCCAATCGATGGCAAAGCGCTGGGCGAGACGAAAGGCGCCGTTCAGCGGCAAAAGGGCCCGGACATGCCGGGTGGAATCGCAGCAGCCGTCGCCCGCGATATAGTTTTCGCCCCAAAGCGGCGGCCCCAGAACCGGGGGCGCCGCTGTCGTGACTGCGGTCGCGCCAAGCTGGATCGCGGCATCCGCCTTGAACTGATCGAACCAGGCATCGACCTTATGCGTCAGCCGCTGCGGTGCCGCGCGCCCCTGCGGCAGCGCGATGTGGAGAAAGGCGACCCCGTATTGATAGCCGCCCAGCTCCGCCGACTCATTGCCGCGCCGGCCACCGGGGGAGAAACGCCGCGCGATCTCGGCCTCGTCTAGCGTCGAGAGTGGCTCCTTGTCGTCGTCGCCATAGAGCGTGAACCGCTTCATCACGACGCGCTCGCCGGTCACATTCGAGAGCTGCAACTCGTAGACGATATGCTGACGACCATCGGAGCCGAGCACGGGCTGCGGCGCGAACAGGACCTTGCCGATGAGCCCCGTCAACGTCACGCCATGCTGCGGGGTGGCAGCGGATTGCGCCCGGGCCGTGCCCGACAAGGACAGCGGGACCACGACGGCGATTGCCGCAAGACGCATCATTCCGGTCAATGGGTACATCGCAGCGTCCTGTTGCGGATTTCGGGGGATCAGGCGGGCGCCAACCGGTCGAGCGTCAGCTCGATATCGGTGAAATCCCTGGGGGCGGCTTCGCAAAGCGCGGAGGTCGAATGCATGCCGAGCGCGGTGAGGATGCTCGCCGCGAGGTCCCGCCTGGCGGCATCGGCGCGGTAACCCAGGCCGGCCAGCTCATGCTCGATTCCGTCCGCGTCCGCATCGAGATAGCCCATGCGCGCGGCCAGATCTTCGATGCTGCGGCCATGCGCCCGCACGAACAGGATGCGGCAGGCGACAGCGCGGGCATTGGGATCATGGACTGCCGCGCCGCTGAGAATACCGCCGATCAGATTGGCGGGCGGAGTGGGCACGTTCAGCGCCAGGAAAAACAGGCGGTGCGTATAGGAACATGTCAGGGCGCTTTGCGCGGTTCGCCCGTCGCTGAGCAGCTGCCCCTCCATCGCGACCGGGCGGTTGAACAGGCTTTCGCAGTAGCTGATCTGCAATTGCTGCATCGCATCGGCGTAGACCCGCATCGCGCCGATGATCAGCCGGCCCGCCTCGACACGCGACCAGGCCGGCGAAATCGCGAGATAGGTTCCGGCCAGCCAATGCTCGCCGGGCTGTCGTGCGGTGACCGGGCCCGGCGCCGGCACCGGCCGCAGACCGGCCTCGCCCCGGAGCGTCGCAAGCACGGTTTCCGGCACGCCGAAGCGGGCGCAGATCGCGTGCTGGAACTCCTCGAACGAGGACGAGGCCAGGAAGGGCGCCGTCAGCGCACCGCCGAGCACCCTCGCCCAATCCTCATAGACGCTGGAGGTGCGCGGCATCGCCTTGCCCGAGAGCCATTTGTAGGCGTTCTGGGTGACGAACAGGGTGGCCGGATTGACCGCCGCAAAGCGCGCGCAGAGTTCCTTGTTGGTTGGGCAACCCAGGGCGAGCGCGGTGAGTTTCAGCTTCAACGCGAGGTTGAACCAGGATTTTTCGAGGGGCTGCTGGCCGATCTCCACGCCAAAATGGTTCACGGCCGCCCCCAGGGATTGCCCCGCCCTCGCGGAGTGATCCCGGCCGATGCTAGTGGACCGCCGGGCGCGACACCAGCACGGCAGGCGGAGTTGGTTTAAATTGCGCTGCGGTCCCCGACCTGTCTCCGGCTTCCCGGATCGTTCAAGGCCGGGACGTCGCTGTTCAGTGCTGTGCAGCGCCCTGGAGAGCCTGCCGGCGCGCCGCGATCATCCACTGCCCCGAGCTTGCCGGGGACGAGCCTGTCATTCCAGCGGCTGCCCCCGTTCAAGAGACGGCTCCCCGGCCGCGCAGATGTTCCGTCCGGCTTTCTGAAGAGGCCGAACGGAACGCCTGAGGCTGCTTACTCCGCGTAGGATTGCGTCGCCCAGGCGGCCTTGAGCTTCGGTGAGACCTGGGCGCCGAAGGGGCCGAACCACTTGTTGAACAGGGTTTCGGCCTCGCCCGACTTGAACATCTTCGCCATGGCGTGATTGACGATCCAGAGAACCGTCGGGTTGAGCTTGGGCACCATGAAGCCCTGCGGCGCATAGCCGTATTCGGTACCGACGATGGTCAGGGCGTCCGGGTTCTTCGACTGCCGGATCAAGCTGTAGAAGGCGCCGTTGTCACTGAAATAGGCGTCGGCACGCCGCGTCTCGACAGAGATCAGCGCGGCAGCGTGGTCGTCGACATTCTGGATGCGGATGTTGAGGCCCTTCTCGGCGATGAGCTTCTTCAGGTCAGGCTCGCTGCTGCCGCCGGTGGCGACTGCGACGATCTTGCCGTTCAGATCCTCGTATTTGGTGATGCCGGAATTCTTCAGGACGAGCAGCTGGCTCGACGAGACATAGGAGACCGAGGAGAAATCAACCTGCTTGTTGCGGCCGAAGGTGTTGACCGTACCGCCGCATTCGAGATCGACCGTGCCGTTGGCGACGAGCGCCTGGCGGTTCTGGATGCTGACCGGCACGTATTTGACCTTGAGGTCGGGCAGCTTCAGCTCCGCCTTGATGTCCTCGATGATGCGCTGGCAGAACTCGACGGAGTAGCCGGACGGCTTCTTGTCATTGTCGAGGAAGCCATAGGGGTAGAGCGTTTCGCGAATCCCCATGGTGATGGTGTTGGTGTCGCGCAATTTCTTGACGATCGCGTCCACCTCCTGGGCCTGGGCCGTGGCGGCCAGGCCGAAGGCCAAGAGGCCGCCGATCGCAGCGACAAGGTTCCGTCTCATGTTCTTCTCCCCTTTGTAGCGATTGCCCGAGCACCGGCCGGTGTGCGGGAGTTCTAGAATCCAGTGCGGGCCCGTTCCCGCAGCTGTGCGCTGCTCATCTGCTCGAAGCCGAGCGCGGGCAGCAGGTCGTTATCCCCGACGAAGTCGCGACCATAGGCGGCAGACAGCATGGTCAGTCCAGCCTCGTGCAGCGTCGCGGGCTGCCCGGCGAGCCGCCCGAGCAGGACCGTCGGCAGCAGGCCGAAGGGCGCATCCTCGAGCACATAGCGGCTGGTCAAGGTCGTCGGGCCGAAGCCGCCATTGCCGCGCTGATGCAGCTCCGCATTCATCTCGGCGATGCTCGCGACCGGCAGCTGGTAGGAAAAGGCGTAATGCTCCTTGATCGTCCGCACCGAGACGTCAAAAGCCTGCGCGATCGCCAGGCGCTCCGCGTCGAGCAGCTCCATGACACGCCCGACCGCCGGCGTGACGTTCTCGGCCTGGCCCCAGCGTTCGCCGCGCTCCATCCGGGTGAGGTTGAACAGCGCGATCGCAAGATGGTTCTGCGGGTTGAGATTGCTGAGCGCGATCGCGAGCAGCCCGTCGCGCTTGACGAAGCGATCGCCGAACAGGGCGGTGCAGAGCGCGTGGCCCTCGTCGAGCCCGGTTTCCGGCACGGTCGCGATGTCGATCTTCGAGCGCAGCGAATTGACCGCGGCCTCGGTCGGCGAGGCCTTGCGCCCCGTCGTCAGCGTCGTGCCCCAGGCGATGATCGGCGCGCGGATGCCGCGCGCGGCCAGGAGCCGCGAGAGATAGAGCGCCCCGAAGGAGGCGTGCGAGCTGATGATGACCGGCTGCCCCTCGCGCAGATGCTCGGCGGTCGCCTCCAGCGCCATCTTGTGCGCGTTGCCCGGCATGGCCAACATCACCACGTCGGAACCGGTCACGGCCTCCTTCGCGCTATGGGCGATGCGGGGATGGAAACTCGCCTCGATCGCGCCGCTGGCCCGCAAGGGGGCCCCCGCCGCCAGCTCGGTCGTGCCCTGGCCGGAGGGCGACCAGAGCATGGGATCATGCCCACTGACCGAAAGCTGGGCGGCAGCGCCATAGGCGGCGGCGCCTGCTCCAAGGATACTCACGCGCATGGGATTTGGGCCTTTGGATCGGGGGAGGATAAGGGGCGGCGGCGAGCCGGCGCGGGAGCCGGGACCTGCGGGGGTCCAGGCCTCACGGCGGCCCGGTTGAATCCACTATAACGGAACACGCTCAAGTAGAACCTCGCTCCTGCCGGACCTTCTGGTAGAGCAGAACCATCAGGCCGCGGGCCGGCTGATCAAGCTCGTTGCAGATCGAGTGGGGCACATCCACGGGATAGCGCGCCGTCTCGCCGGCCTTGACCGGATAGCGCGAGGACCCGCTCGCAATGACGAACTGGCCCGACAGGACCGTGAAATGCTCGACCGCGCCCGGCGCATGCGCGGCGCTGTCGAGCCGGCCATGGCCGGCGATCTCGACATCGTACCATTCGACCGTGCCGGCCAGGCTCGGCGGGCTGAGGATGCGCAGCTGGCAGGAACCGTCGGCACTGCGGATCTCCGGCGTATGCTCCGGCGGGACGATCTCGATCGCGCTGCCGCCGGGCGAGGATTCGCTGCCTTGGAGGAGTGCGGAAATCTCGATCTGCAGCCCACGCGTCAGGCTCCAGAGCACCGCGAAGGTTGGATTGGCCTCGCCCCGCTCGATCTGCGACAGCATCGATTTCGACACGCCGGAGACGGCTGCGAGCTGCTGCAACGTCAACCCCCGCGCCTTGCGCTGGCGCTGGAGGATCGGTCCGATCTGGGGGGCGCTCAGCTCTGTCATGCCGCCGGCCTAGTGAGTCAGGACCTTGGTCAGGAACTGCTTGGCGCGCTCTGTCGCAGGGGCGGTGAAGAACTGCGCCTTGGGCGTGTCTTCGAGAATCTCGCCGCCATCCATGAACAGCACCCTGTCGGCCACGCGCTGGGCGAAGCCCATCTCATGCGTCACGACCATCATGGTCATGCCTTCGAGCGCCAGCTCCTGCATCACCTCCAGCACCTCGTTGATCATTTCGGGATCGAGCGCCGAGGTCGGCTCGTCGAACAGCATGGCGGCCGGGTCCATGGCGAGCGCGCGTGCGATGCCGACGCGCTGCTGCTGGCCTCCGGAGAGCTGGCTCGGCCGGCTCGTCATCTTGTTGCCGAGCCCGACCCGCATCAGGATCTTCTCCGAGCGCTCATCGGCTTCGGCCCGGGAGCGCTTCAGGACATGGATCTGCGCCAGGCTGACATTCTCCAGCGCGGTCATGTGCGGATAGAGCTCGAAGCTCTGGAAGACCATGCCGATGCGCGAGCGCAGGGCCGGTAGGTCGGTCTTGGGATCGGACACCGAGACGCCGTTGACGGTGATCGTGCCGCGCTCGAACGGCACGAGGCCGTTGACGCATTTGATCAGCGTGCTCTTGCCCGAGCCCGACGGGCCGCAGATCACCACGACCTCGCCCTGGCGCACGGTTGCCGAGCAGCCACGCAGGATCTGCAGCTTGCCATAGGATTTGTGCACGTCCTCGACGGCGATCATGTCGTGCGGCCCTTCCTGTAGAACTCGACCGCCTTCGTCGCCGACAGGCAGATGATGAGATAGACGACGGCGACCAGCGTATACATTTCGGTCGGCCGCCCATCGCGCGAGGCGACGATGCTGGCTGTCGTCAGGAAATCGTGCAGTGCCACGACATAGACCAGGGACGTGTCCTGGAAGACGATGACGATCTGGTTCAGGACCAGCGGCATCATCGCCCGCAGCGCCTGCGGCATGACGATATGCCGCATCACCTGGCTGCGACGCAGGCCGGTGGCGAGGCCGGCTTCAGCCTGCCCCTTGCGGACATTGGCGATGCCCGCGCGGATGATCTCGCAGTAGAAGGCGGCCTCGAACATCACGAAGGCGATCAGCGCCGACATCAGCGAGCCGATCGGCCGTCCGATCGCCAGCGGGATCAGGAAATAGAACCAGAACAGCACCAGCACGAGCGGCAGGGAGCGCATGACGGTGACATAGGCCGCAGCCGGCACCGCGATGAAGCGATGGGTCGACAGCCGCATCAGGGCGAGGCCGAAGCCGAGCACCAGCCCGCCCACGGTCGCGACCAGCACGAGCAGCGCGCTCAGCGCCATGCCCTCGGCGAGAAAGCTCCAGGAGCGGGCGATGACGCCCCAGTCGAAATCGTTCATGTCGCGGCCTTCCGCAGGGCCGAGCCGCCGATGCGGTCGTCGATGAGGCGCATCAGCGCCGTCACGCACAAGCCGATGACGAGATAGCCGACAGTGGCGAAGGTGAAGGCCTCGAGCCCCTGGAAGGTATAGTTCTCGACATGGCGGCTCTGCGCCGTCAATTCGAGGACACCGATCGTCAGGCTCAGCGATGACAGCTTGATCGTGATCAGGAATTCGGAGGTCAGCGGCCCGACGATGGCGCGAAGACCGAGCGGCAGCACGACCAGCCGGAAGGCCTGGACAGGACGAAGCCCCGTTGCCAGCGCGGCCGGCAGCAGCGGATTTCCGACCGCCTCGATCCCGGCCCGGACCTGCTCGGCGACGCGCGATCCGGCGAACAGGCCGATCGCGACGACCGCCGTGACGAACTCAGGGTAAGGCAGATCGCGCTTCAGCCAGAGCCCGATGGTTTCGGGCACGATCTCGGGCAGAACGAAGAACCAGAGGAAGAGCTGGACCAGCGGCGGGATATTGCGGAAGACATCGATATAGATGCCCGCGACCAGGCGAGCGCCACGAGCCGGCAGGCTGCGCGCAATGCCAACGCCAAGACCGATCGTCAGCGCCAGGACCCAGCTGACCAAGCTGAGGGCCAGCGTCCATTGCACGCCGCTCCACAGCCACTCCCAATAGGGCTCCTGCAGGAGGATGGACCAGTTCCAGCGGTAATTCATGCCGCGGATGCACGGCTAAGCCGTGATCCAGGGACCGCTGCCATCCACCGAGTCCCCATCGAATCCCTCCCAAGATTCCACTATACCGGAATGATGAGATCGGCCGTCGGGGATTGTCAACAGGCCGTCATGATATTGAGCCATGCGAAGCGCAACTGGCCATGGCAATGACCGGCCGGCTGCCATGCAAAATCCGTGGGGCGCGGACATAGCGTCCTTCCAGTGGCCGGAGTGCCCTCCTGGACCGGCAGTTCACTGACCTCTCCCCTCATTGCACGGCGGAGGAGCCCTGTGCTGAAACCGACCGGTTCGCGATCATCGGCCTCGGACGCTTCGGGATGCGGCGCATGGCCCAGGCCGTCGGCGATCACAGCGAGGCGCGGGACTGGCGCGACACCATCCTACCCCGGATCGACCGTCTTCACGCCGCGCGGACGGAAACCACAGCCTCCGCGTCCGAACCGGGTCACGCTGAAAACTGGCGCGCGAGGCCGCTGGTGGCAGCCGCGCGCGCCTTCTGGATGGCCCCGGAACGATCGGGGCATGATCAAATCGAAATTGGAAATGAATGATCGATATCGGGCGACGAAATACACTCTACTGAACCACGTTGAATATCAACAATATGATAATATAATCACAATAGTTTATGTTTCTATCAATATAGACGGTAAGTAACATGTACTATATGAAGATCTATTCTTTCTGCCCCCGTTTTGCCCCCCCCATTTGAAATTGCCGCCCAGCACCATTGTCGAACTGTCCGAGCTCGTATGTGATGAAGATCACATACGAGCTCGGGTTTTTCAGGTGACACGGACGGGTGAGACTGAGCGGCTGAGCCTGCCTGGAATCCTGGCTACATCCTCGAGCGGGAGAGATTGCAATGTCAGGCCGGTCGCTCCAAAGGCCTCTGCTCTTGCCCTTGTTCTCGTTTGCATGCGTCGCCTTGGTGGCGGCGACCTCTGCGATCGCGGCGGACGCCCCGCAGCACAGGACATTTCAATCGCGGACCTGCCCGGTCTGGGACAAGGACCTGCATCATCTGCTCGACTGGAGCGAGGCGTTCAGCATCCACACGCCTGAACTGCGCCTGAGCATTCGCGCAGAAGCCCTCAAGCTTCGCGAGAGATGCCTGCGCGATCTCAGCATGGCCTCGCTCAATCGCTACGTCATGCTGATGAAGCTGCTTTACGATGACGAAGCGGACGAGGTGGAATCCTACAATTGAGACGCTAAGGACGCTGGAGGCGAAATACCTCCCTGGGCGCGCGCGGCATGTCCCTGGCGCGAATCGCTCGAGACGTCGCCGCCGGGGCTCCGACCGAAGGCGAGAAGGACCGCGCGGCGGGAGATTGACCTACATCACACTGTCATATGTGGGGAGCGTCGATCCCTGGCCAACAGGGACCACAACCATGCGCCATATAGCATTCGCTCTTCTGACAGCCGCCACGCTGGCTTTCTCTCCCGCCCATGCCGAGGATGCGAAACCCTTCGCGACCGGCAAGACGATCGACCTCACAGCCGTCCTGAAGCCGCCCCCGGCGCCGGACTCCGTCCAGACGAAGTCGGAGATCGGCGAGGTCCTCACCATTCAGGTTACGCGCACGCCCGAGATGGAAGCGCTGGCCCAGGCCGATGCCGTCGAGGATGTCTGGCGCTTCGCCGACGTGATTGGGCCCGGCCTTCAAGACTGAGGCGCTGCCTGTCTTTTCGGCCTTCTTCGATCGGATCGTCGCGACCGAGGGCGCGGTGGTCGATCCGGCCAAGGACAGCTGGAAGCGGCCGCGGCCGCATCAGGCGAGCCCGCTGGTCAAGCCTGTGGTGAAGGTCTCGAATTCCGGCGCCTATCCCTCCGGGCACACCACCGTCGGGACCTTGATGGGCATCGTGCTGTCGAACATGGTTCCGGAAAAGCGCACCGAGATCATGGACAGGGCCTGGGTCTATGGCTGGAACCGCGTGATCGGCGGCATTCATTATCGCTCCGATATCGACGCCGGCCGCATCGCAGGCTCGGTTATCGCTGCGCGCATCGTGGAGCAGCAGGACTTCCAGACCGAGTTCGCCGCCGCCAAGGCGGAGCTGCGCAAGGTGCTCGGCCTCTGAGTGATCAGCGAGAAGCGGGTTCGGTGGCGGGTCTCTCCCCTTCCGAACCCGCGCCAGCCGATCGGCCAGCAGACGAAGCCGTCACAGCGCCATCCAAGAAGAGCGCCAGCAGCGCGGCATCAAGCTGCCTTACGATGACGAAGCGGACGATGTGGGATTCAACGATTGAGACGGCGCCGATCTGGCTCCGTCCTGGCGACCGGCATCGCTGCGTGCAGCGTCCCGCTCGGCCGGCACGACGACCCACTCCAGTGGATCATGCTCCATCGCGCGCACGACGATCGACCAGGCAGCGCTGTTCCATCTGGCCCCCCTCCTTGTCGTCCTGGCCAACTCGGCGCCCACGAGCATCGGGTTGACGACCGGTCCTTCAAGCAGTCGCCAGACCTCGTACATCTCGCGCCACAGCGTTTGAGAACTGCTCTCGGGACCTGGTACGCTGCGACGGATCAGCTTGACCACCAGCGACCATAGTTCGTTGATCACGACGAGGGTGTAGATGCCCAACAGCCATATGCCGGTTATTGTCCAATCAAAGTGGAAGGCCGCCCCTATCCCCAGCAGAGGCACAACGATAAAAAAAGCGGCACACGCCAGCTGCAGCTGGAATTCGGCCTTCCATTTGAGATTCCGGAGTTCCTCGAGGTTGCCGCGGGCCCTCAAATAGCGACCCCGGCGCCATGGGTCCCCCGGTTCTTCTGCTTTCTTCACCGCTTCCCCGAACCTAGACAGTTCGTGCGTCACGATCGCATCGACGAGCATCCAATCGAGGACAGGGTGCCGCATCCATGGTTGCGCCAGATAGTCTGCGACGCAGCGGTTGAACTGGTCCTCGCGGAGCGAGGTCTGATAGCGGCTTTCGTAGCCCTCCACGTAGCCGCGGCCCGGATCGCGCCGCTGCCACATCACACGCTCGGCAGCCTTCCGGGCCTGGTCTTCAGCCGGGCTGCCCCACCACTGATGTTTGCCGCCGCTCAGCGCCGCCTGCGCCCTCCTGAGGACTGTGTACGACTGATGAAGACGCTCCGAATATGCCGAGCCGTCGCCGCCTGTCTTGATCGTTTCGGCAAGCGCCCGGATGGCGAGCTGTGTCATGAGCCAGCGCATCTGATGCCCGTCGAAGTCCTCCCCGGGCGAAAGGCGGATGTCGATCCATCGAGTTGTGTAGGCGATTGCCTCGGGCACCGACAGCGCTTCGCCCCGGCCGGAGGGGATCGGCACGGGCCTCCATTGCGGCAGCATGTCAGCGCCCAAGCCGTTGCACCGAATCCGGGGCGACGCCGACCGTGGTCGGCGGCAGCATGTTGACGCCGCGCTCGCGGGCGACTGATCTCAACTCGCGCGGCGCCATGCCGAAACGCTCCTTGAAGGCGCGGCTGAACTGCGCCTCGCTGGCGCGATCGTCGCCGTTGATCGCCTCATGGTAGCGCTGCATCCGGCGTAACGCTTCCGCCCCCGCAAACATCTCCTGGCTCTGCGCGACGGACACGGCCGCCTCCTCGACAGTCATCAGGCGCCCCTTGCCCGCTTTTCGCGTCGCCGGATCTGCTTCGCCGCACGCAGTATCAAAGGATAGCAGACGCAGCGTCAAGTACACCGCAATGTCCCACATTAGACTTCGTCAGTTTTGCTGCGACGGTCTTCGGCGCGGCGAAACTGCCGGGGTTTCATGCGCGACAATCTGCACCGTGCCTTGCGCCGGATGACGGCCCGGATCGAGCACGCACTTGAACGGCGCCGGGCTTGAGGCCGGCTCGGCGTGGTGATGGCGATTGCGATTGTCCCTCCCGGGCGCAGCGGGAGGGACGATCGCGGATCTGGGTCAACACCGCCGCGGCGGCTCAAGCCCCCGCACGAAGCCCCCGTCAGGACGGCTGGCCAGCAGGCGTTCCCTGGTGAAAGACCATCTGCCAGCGCCCCTCGATGAACCGCCAGATCGAGCTTCGCAGCGTATGCCGCTCCTCGCAGCCATTCGCGACGCGAAAGCTCAGATAGGTCAGCAGGACCACATCATCGGCCAGGGATCGGAGAACGAAATCCCTGGCTGCCGGCACGTCGACCGTCTCGGCATTGCCCTCGGCAAGGCTTCGGATCACCTCGGTCTTGTCAGGGACGCCGCCGGAGCGGCCGAACTCGACGAAACTGTCAGCCAAAAGCCGATCGAGAGCTTCGGGAGAGGCTCGAACCGCTGGCTTGAACAGCGCTTCCTCCAGTCCCCTGATCAGGTCGAGATCCTGTTTCACCCTGCCCTCCTGCCCGCCCTACCCGGCCGCCGCCGCATTCACGAACGCCGAGATCTGGCCGGCGTCGCGGAGATAGACCACCGGGACATGAGCGGCGGTCGCGACCCGCTCGCGCTCGATCTGCGGTCGCTTGTCCCTATCGAAGGCCCAGACATATCGGAGGAAGCCGAGGAACTTTGCGTTCAGCTTTTCGGTGCAGCCATCGGGGAGATCCGGCCGCGGCCGGTTCAGCACGCTGCGCCACAGGACGCGGGCCAGGCAGGTCGTCCGCGGGGTGTCGAGCCAGATGACGATATCGGCGCGCGGCAGCCTCAATTCGAAGGTCTGGCGGGAGTAGTTGCCTTCGCAGATCCAGGCATCGCCGGACACGGCGTCCCGCACGCGATTCCGAAAGAGCCGGGGCTCGGCCTTCGCCCAGCCTGCTTCCCAGAACAAACGGTCGAGATGCACGACCGGCAGCGCGAGCCGCTCGCCCAGTGCTCGCGCGAGCGTCGACTTGCCGCTGCCGGCATTCCCCAGGATCACGATCCGTCGCATCGGCGCAGGCCATTCCTCTCGTTTCGACCTGCTCATACACCAAGGCGTGGACTCATCAGCGCGCAGGCGCGAAGGCGGCGTACGGTCGTGGCCGTATCCACGGCTCGCATCACCTCCCCCATCACTGCGACGCCCACAGCACCAGCCTCGATACAGAGTGGCGCGCGCTCGCAGGTGATGCCGCCAAGGGCCACGATCGGCAGGCCGATCGCCGCCCAGCGCCGCAGCACGGTCAGGCCCAGGGCCGGACCGTAGCCGGGCTTGCTCGCCGTCGCGAAGATCGGGCTCGCCGTGACATAATCGGCGCCTGCCGCCGCAGCCGCCCGGACATCGGCCTCGTCATGCGCGGAGACGCCGATCAGCGCGGAGACGCCGAGCACGGCGCGGGCCGCGGAGATCGCCCCAGCCGATTGCAGATGGACGCCCCGCGCCCCGACCCGAGCAGCGAGATCCACATCACCGCCGATCGTCAGAACCGCATCCGCCAGGCTCACCAGCTCATGGAGCTGCAGCGCCAGGCTGCGGCGTTCCGCCGGATCGAGGTCGCGATCGCGCAGCCAGATCCAGCGTGCCCCGCCCGCGAGCGCCGCAGAGACAACCTGCGGCAAGGGCTTCACCGCCTGATGCCGGTCGGTGACGACGAGCAGCCGGTCGGGCAGCCTGTTCACGAACCCACAAGCCCGAGCTGCGGGCTCGACGGCTGAGCGCGCCCACGCCGCGGAATGCGCCCCGCCAGGCGGGCGTTCCAGCCGGCCTCGACGGCGTGACGCATGGCGAGTGCCATTCGCACGGGATCATCGGCCTTGGCGACGGCCGTGTTGAGCAGTACCCCGCTCGCGCCGCATTCCATGGCGATCACGGCGTCGGAGGCCGTGCCGATGCCGGCATCGACGATCACGGGCACGGGCGAGCGGGTGCAGATCAGCTCGAGATTGGCCGGATTGGCGACGCCCATGCCCGAGCCGATCAGCGACCCCATCGGCATCACGGCAGCGGCGCCGAGATCGGCCAGGCGTGCGCAGATGACCGGATCGTCGTTGCAATAGGGCAGGACGACGAACCCCTTGTCGACGAGCTGGCGCGTCGCCTCGAGCAACTCGCCGACATCGGGATAAAGCGTCTCGCGATCGCCGATCACCTCGAGCTTGATCCAGTTGGTGCCGAGCGCCTCGCGTGCAAGCTCGGCCGTGAGGATCGCGTCGCGCGCGGTTTCGCAGCCCGCCGTGTTGGGCAGGAAGCGGCGGCCGGCGAGCAGGCGCACCGTGTCGGAGCCATGACCCTGCAGCGAAATGCGACGCATGGAGAGCGTGACAAGGTCCGAACCACTGGCCTCGATGGCATCGACCATGATGCGCTGGCTCGGATAGCCGGCCGTGCCTATGAGGAGCCGGGACGACAATGCCGTGCCGGCGATGGTGAGGGCCTCGATTGGGGTGCTCATGTCAGCCTCCCGCGAAGGCACGGATGATTTCGACGCGGTCGTTGCCCGACAGAGGTGTCTGCGCCCAGTCGACCTGCCGCACCACGGTGCCGTTCAGCGCGATGGCGAAGCCCTGCGGCCCCGGCAAGTCCAGCTCGGCCGTCTCCTCCTGCCAAAGCGCCGCCAGATTCTGCGCCGCGCTATCGCGGTCCTTGCCGTTGATGACGAGTTTCATGAGGTTGCCTCCAGAGATGGGGTGAAGCGCGCCTGACCGAATGACGCGGCCGGCCCCGTGATGCGGTCTTCGACGAGGAACTGCTCGATTGCGGCAGCCGTGACGGGGGCGAGCAGATAGCCGTTGCGGTGATGGCCGGTCGCAACGAGCAGGCCCGATATCCCCGTCTCGCCGACGATCGGCGCATCATCGATCGAGGTCGGGCGGAAGCCGGACCAGATCGCCTCGACCGGCATCTCCTCGGTCGAGGGCAATGCGCGCCGGGCGCCGTCGAGCAGGGCATAGACACCGCCAGCGGTCACGCTGTCGTCGAAGCCGCGTTCTTCCATGGTGGCGCCGACGAGGAGAGTGCCGTCGCTTTTGGGGGCGAGATGCACCTGCTCGGTCCAGACGACGCGCGCAAGCGTACCGGTCTCGGGCGTGCTGCGGAGCGCGAGTGACTGGCCCTTGAGCGGGCGCACGGGGATGTCGAGCCCGTGAATTCGGGTCCAGGCGCCGGCGGCCGCAATCACGATCGGAGCCTTGCAGAGCCCGCGTGGCGTCGAGACGCCGAGAGCGCGCCCCCCGGCCAGCTCCGGCTCGGCCTCGCAGGCTTCGACCAGATGCGCTCCGGCCGCGAGACAGGCGCGTCGCAGCGCCGCCATGACGCGCGGCGGATCGACCTGATGGTCGGCCGGGCAGAAAATACCGGCAACGACCGAAGGCCTCAGGCCGGGTTCGCGTTCGCGGCATTGCGCCCCGCCGAGCCATGCCGCCTCAAGCTCGGCGCGGCGCTGCAGGTCATGGCGAAAACGCAGGCGCTCGACCTCTTCGCGCCCCAGCGCGACCAGCAGGACACCGTCCCGGCGATAGTCGATGCCGAGCCCGCTCTCGGCTTCGAGCTCGCGCGCAAAACCCGGCCAGAGCCGCTGGCTTTCCAGCGCCAGCGGCAGATGCTCCTCGCCGCCCGGCTCCAGCTCGGCGGCCGCGGCCAGCATGCCGGTCGCGGCAAGGCTTGCCCCCTGCCCGATCGTGCCACGCTCGAAAACGGTCACGTCAAAGCCGCGCCGGGCCAGCCGCCAGCCGATGGACAGACCGATCAGGCCGCCGCCAATGATGGCGATATCGGTGACGGCCGGCACCTCGCAGGCGACAGGCCCGGAAGCGCCGCCAGAGCGGCGAAGGGTGGTATGTGGCGGGCCGCGCATGGCAAACTCCTCGCCCGCTCGGGGAAGGAGATCTGGCAACCCTTCGGCTGCCGGCAAGTGCCGCGACGCTCCATCCCTCCGCCGGTATGAGCCGGATCAGGTTCGAAGGATTTCCGCGCGCCTCTCCGGGGGACACCCGGTCTGCCAGCGGTTTCTCAGCCCCTTGCCGGGGATCTCCTTGGATCCGCGCAGTCTGGAGCCGGGGCGGCAGCGAGGTCAAGGCCAATCCGACACGAACGCCGGGAGGACCCCGGCTGGCGGGCCAGGGGCCGGGAATCTTCGCGGGTCCAAGGCGCTGCTGAGGCACCTCGCCTGCCGCCATTCACCCGCGCTCCGCTTCCGCTGCCGGCACGCGCGGCCAGGCGGGCGGCTTCACGAGGGAGCGCTCCGCCGGCCATGCCAACAGCATGCATTGTCCGTAGCGCCCAAAGCAGGCGCGACGGCGGAACGTTCCGGTCCATGAGCCGTTGGACCTCTACCGCCGCGACAAGAAGGCGGTTCAGGAGAAGCCCAGTGCCTACAGACGCGGAAAAGCCGGTTGTTCTCGTTGTCGACGACGAGCCGATCATCAGGATGTATGCGGCCTTGCTCGTCGAGGAGGCCGGTTACCTCGCCGTAGAGGCAGCGACCGCCGACGAGGCCCTGGCCATTCTCGAGCAACGCGACGATGTCCGCATCCTCTTCACCGATGTCGAGATGCCGGGCTCGCTGAACGGCCTGCAGCTGGTCGAGGTCGTGCGCGAGAAATGGCCGCCGATCGGGCTGATGGTGACCTCGGGCCATGTCCGGGTCGACCCTCAGAAATTGCCGGAGCGGGCCCGGTTCTTTCGAAAACCCTATACCGAGAGCGAGATCATCAGGACGCTGAAATCCTTGCCGGCCAGCGCCTAGGCGCGCCTGACAGAATGGACGCGAAGGAAACGGCCGATCCCCGCGCCGGGGCGGGATCGGGGCAGAGCCCAGGAAACGGGCTTGAAACGGGCTTTCCGTGCCCGACGGAGGGCTTGCATCCTTCGTGATGGCGCCGACCGAATATCCCGAGATCTGCAACTCGCCCGCGCGCAAACCGGTGAGGCACTGCGCGCAACTCGTAAGCCAGCAGGAGAACTGGTAGGATCGGAGCTGGGCGACGCTTTCCGATTGCTGGGCGGACACAGCCATGCGGAAGTTCGATTACTACGACACCGTGCTGGTACCGTGGTATTCAGAAGATGACTTTCCTGCCTTGCTGGACATGGTCGGCAAGGACCCCAGGATCCCCCGCTCCTATCCCGAATGGAAGCGCCAGTTCGCTGCCGCGACGGAGCTGCTTCTGGCCAAGGGCAAGACCGTCCAGATCATCACCGTTCGCCTCGCCGAGTATCTTGAGTGGCTGCAAATCACCCATCGCAGCAACACGGTGGCGGCACGCCTGCGCTATCTGAAATGGCTGGCCACGCAAAACGGCCAGAGGGCGACCGTCCTCCCCGTGCCGGCAAGGGTGCTGTCCGACGCAGGTGGCGAGGGCTAGCCGCACAGGGTTCGCCCCTGCCAGGTCCAAGGGGCCTGTCTCCGTCATGCGGTCGCGCCTGGCAGCGAGCGCCTTTGGCGCCCCCATAGGAAACAGGCCATGGCGGCTGCTTGCACCACGGCAGCGACCGCAAACAGCGCTGCCCCATCGAAGCTCGACAGTCCGGTTGGCGACAGCGTCCGCAGAGCGCCGAACACGGCCGGCGCAAAGGAATAACCTGCCTGTCCGATGGCAACGATCAGTGGAACGACGCGGGCAACGTCTGCCTTGCCGAATTCGACCTGTGCGATGAGCGGTGGCAGGGATGTGGCATTGCCAATCCCCGCACCGAACAGAATGACGCCCATGATCATCAGCGTTGCGTTGGCATCGCCCGCGATCAGGAAGGTCAATGACCCGCCAATCTGGACCGCATAGCTCGCGCAGGCGACGAGACGACGGTCCGCTGAGGCAGGCATGACAAGGCCGACCACCGTCCTGCCTGCGATCGCGGCGATCGTTGCGCCCCCCATGGCCAGCCCGGCATTTTGAGGCCCGATGGCCGGCACGAGCAGCGAGAACAGATGGGCGAGAAGGCCGATCTGGGCGAACAGACCCAACGCCATCCCTGCCGCCAGCGTCAGGAAACGACGGTCCCGCCACAGCGATCCCTTTGGCATGGCCGCCACAGCCGAAGCGTTGACCGCAGCCGGACCTGCGGCTGGCCGAATGCCGTCAGGGAACTGGTTCAGTCGCCCGGGAGTCTTTGAAAACGCGAAAATCGACAGGGCAAGAATAGCGGCGACCATGATCACGCCAACCACGATCGCCGCCTTGAGAAAACCGATGGCGAGGATAAGAGCGACCCAGAGAGGTGAGAAAATCACGCCGCCGATACTGGCTCCGTTATAGGCCATCGAGAGAGCCGCAGGGCGAGACCTCACGAACCAGGGAGAGATGATCGCGTTGACGGCTGCGGCGCCCATCGCAACCCAGCCCACGCCACTCAACAAAGCCGCGCAGAAGAGATGCCACGGCTCGCTGGCCATCGCCCAGCCGACGACCCCGGTCGCAAGCAAGGCCGCCCCGAGCGCCGTCACCATGGGAACCCCCAGGCTTCGATAGAGGCGCGGCAGATTGGCGATGATCACCGCCCCGACTAGGAAGTGCAGGGTGACAGCCGCGGAGACCAAGGCCACGGACCAGCCGGTCCGTTCGACGACGGTTTGCAGGTAGATCGGCGGCCCGTAGAAACCGACGCCCCATCCGAATACCGCCAGAACAAAGGTCGCAGCGACGATATGCCAGCCGAAGAACGGCGGCTTCGCTGAAAGAGAGGACATGATGAAGCTCCTGACGCGGCTCAGGCGCTTATGGCAGCATCGGGCGGATAAATGCTTCGGTCCCGACCGTAGCATTCCCAAAAAACGCTTCCGCAATGATCCCGCCTGCAACACTGGGGCCGGACCATTCGACAGCCCTGGCGCTGATCCGGGATGACGGGTGAAGCCGTGGCGGCGCCCCTGCCCCGGGCGGAATACCCGGCCTCGATCCGGCTCAGGTCTTGCCTTCGACCCAGCGTCCGATCATCTGGTACTGGACTTTCGCCTGCTGATACTCGCGGTAGAAGTTGAGCAGGTCGCGCAAGGGACTGGAAAGGCGCTCCAGGCCCGAGATGAAGGCGACGACGGTGCCGATCGTCGTCTGCCCCTGGATCACCATCCAGCCACCGACGAGGAGAACCATCAGCGGACCGATGGCATTCGCGACGTTCAGCAAGGTCTTGAGCCCGTATTTGAGGAAATAGAACCGGATCCGGTTGCGAAAGATCGCATGGATCGTGGCCGATTCCGTCGGGGTCGGCTTGGATTCTGGGCCGCTCCGGGACCCGCTCCCAGCCTCGGCGACGGTTTCGTCGCCGAGCTTGCGCACCAGCCCAACCTGCCGCTCGACGAGCGTGTTGAGGTCGGCCTGCATATAGAGCGCGAGGAAGACCTGCGGCAGCAGGAAGACCATACTGATCAGCGCGATCAGCGGCTGGATGTACAGCATGTAGCCGAGGATCACGCAAAGAAAGGTCAGGTTGACGACGAATTCCGAGATGCCGACCCCCACAAAACCGCCGACCCCGTCGATTTCCCGGCCAATGACATTGACCGTCTGTCCGCTCGTGTTCGCGTCGGACGATGCCCTCTCGGTGGCAACGGCCGTCAAGTGGTCGCGCGATCTTTTCACGACGCTTTCGCTGACCCAGCCCTGATAGACCAGAAGCGCATATTTCAGCGCCGCCTGGAGCAGGACGATCGCGAGATAGAGCACCCCCAGGAAAACCAGCGTCCGGACGTCCTTGTTGGCGATCGCGACATCGACGATCCTCCTCTGCAGATCGATCGGCGCGAAATTGAGCAAGGCCACCGCCATCGCAATCAGGCCGACATAGAACTGATGGGCGCCGCTGGCGCGCCAGACGAAGCTGCTCAGCGTCTGGTCGGACGCGATCGCCGGGGCCGATGTCTCGCTAGGCCTGATCCGCCTGAGAAGCGGGAGGAAGATGCTGCTCACGGAAGGGACCTTGTCGACGCCTGGACGGGAGGCAACGAACGGCCCGGCAGACAAGTTCCCCGCTTCAGGGATTTGTCAGATCATGCGCTTGCCTGAACGAGGACTCTCCAGGCCAGGCAAACGCTTTCCATCAACCGCAAGCTTCCGTTTTGAAAACTGACATGGCGATCGAGAGCGACTTCACCCCTTACATTCGTCGTTGGGCGCTGGCTGAAGACGGCGAGCCGATCCTGACACGGACCAGCCGCCTCCTCCCGGTTCGCCGGAACGGCGAGTCGGCCATGCTGAAGATCGCGACCGTGCCGGAGGAAAAGCGGGGCGCGGGTCTCCTGATCTGGTGGAATGGGATCGGGGCTGCTCGCGTCATTGAACACGACGATGATGCGATCCTGCTCGAACGCGCGACCGGCAACCGCTCGCTCGCTGCGATGGCGGAGCATGGAAGGGATGATGAAGCGAGCGTCGTGCTCTGCAGGGCCGTTGCCGAGCTTCACAAGCCGCGTGCAGCCCCTCCATCGAATCTTGTCCCGCTCTCCGACTGGTTTCGGGCGCTCCATGCTGAACCTCAGGGCGGGATCTTCGTCCGATGCGCCGAGGCCGCACGCAAGCTTCTGGCCGATCCGCGCGATGTCGTCCCTCTGCATGGCGACATTCATCACGCGAACGTCCTTGATTTCGCCGAACGAGGCTGGCTCGCAATCGATCCCAAGGGCCTGAAAGGCGAACGCGGCTTCGATTACGCCAATCTCTTCTGCAATCCAGATCATCCGGTCGCCACTGCGCCTGGTCGGCTCGCCCGACAGGTGGACGTCGTCGCTCGTGCCGCACAGTTGGAACGCGGCCGCTTGCTTCGCTGGATTCTCGCCTGGGCGGGGCTTTCGGCAACCTGGCTCATCGAGGATGGGGAAACCGACCATATCGCGCCCACCCTTCGCGTCGCGGAGATCGCCGCGGCGGAAATCGACAAGGGTTGATGTTCAGCGCGGTAGCGCGCAGGCGGGTTGGCAAGCGGGGTTGGCGGAAAACCGCCTTTCGTGCGGCCATCGGCACGGGCCACTGGCCGCTGATGATCAATGCCATTCAGCAATCAAACTGACACGCGAGCCGATCGGCAACGTTCGGGCAATCCCAGTGTTCTGATCAATGGGACTGGCCCGCCTCAGGGGGCGATGGACGGACCAGTCCCTCATCGCGCGTCAAAACGGGCCGCGCGATACCTCATTTCCGCCCCTCGCCTCCTCGGCGGCACAGGGTTGTTTTTCCGTACGAACGTTCGTATATAAATTCCGCAATGCGGGCGACCCGGTTTTTCGCCTTCGCCAGGGAACGATATGGGCAGGCACAGAAAGCACGATCCCGAAGAGGTCCTGAACGCGGCGGAGCGGGTCGTGCTCAGCCGCGGCGCGGCTGGCCTCTCGATCGATGCCGTCGCCAAGGAGGCTGGGATCGCAAAATCCAGCGTCCTCTATGATTACAAGTCAAAGGGCGCCGTGCTCGAGGCCCTCATCGGGCGGATCATCAAGGCCGACGACAAGAAGGTGGCCGCCGCGGTGGCGGCAGCCGTCGCGACCCCTAATCCCGAACTTTTCGGCAGGATCGAGGCCACCGCCGCGGGGCAGCCCTCCGAGGACGAACGCGCCATTGCGATGGCGGTCAGCGCGGCGGCGTCCCACGAGGACGCCTTTCAGCGCAGCATGCGCGATTGGCTCTCCCGCGACCTCGATGCGATCCAGGCGGGGACCGACAAGCCCTTCGCGTCCCTGATGGCCTATCTCGCCCTCTTTGGGCTTTCGTCCATCGAATATCAGGGGTTCCGCGAGTTCGATCCGTCCGAACGCGCCGCCATCCTGAACGGCATCAAAAGCATTTTTGAACTCATCCCAGAGACTCCGGCTTCCCCATGAATTCCCAATCTGCTTCTGCCCCTTCCCGCCTGTCGAAGGTCGGGGAGCAATCCCTATTGCGCCGGTTTGGCGCCGTCGCGGTCATCCTGTCCATGACGGTGGCGGCGGCGAGCGCCCAGGACCCGTCCCAGATGCCGCCGCCTGCCGTTGGCGTCCTTCAGGTCGAGCCGCGCGCCGTTCCAGTCGTCCGCGACCTGCCCGGCCGCATCGCCGCGACGCGTGTCGCCGAGGTCCGCGCCCGGGTCTCGGGCATTCTGCTGGAGCGCGTCTTCCAGCAGGGCACCCTCGTCAGGCAGGGGGACGTGCTCTACCGGATCGATCCCAAGCTCTTCGAGGTCAGGGTCGCGAGCGCGCAGGCCGCGCTGCAGAAGGCCAGGGCCCTCAAGGCCAATTCCGAGCAGCAGCTTGCGCGCCAGAAGACGCTGCGCGAGCGCGAGGTGGCGAGCGGGATCAATTTCGAGAACGCGGAACTGGCGCTCGCCCAGGCCAACGCGGATGTCGGGCTGGCCGAGGCCGCGCTGGCGGAGGCGAAGATCAATCTGGATTACACCCAGGTCCGGGCCCCCATCACCGGCATCATCGGGGCAGCCCTGGTCACCGAGGGCGCGCTCGTCACCGCCGACGCCACCCAGAACCTGGCCCTGATCCAGCAGATCGACCCGGTCTACGCGGATTTCACGCAGTCGGCCCAGGAACTTCTGGCATTGAAGCGATCGGTCGACGCGGGCAAGCTCGCCAGCCCGGAGCCGGGCAAAGCCCGCGTCGATCTGGTGTTCGACGATGGCGCGACCTATGCGCAGGCCGGTTCCCTGCTGTTCGCCAGTGCCAGCGTCGACGCGACGACCGGCCAGGTGACGCTGCGTGCCGAGTTCCCGAACGCGAAGGGCGATCTGCTGCCCGGCATGTATGTCCGCGTCCGTCTCGAGCAGGCGGTCCGGGAGGGCGCGATCACCGTGCCGCAGCGCGCCGTCGTCCGCACGCAGGAGGGGCGAGCCCAGGTCTACGTGATCTCCCCCGAGAATACCGCCGAGGCGCGCGACGTCGAGCTCGGTGAGGCGATCGACTCCGACTGGCTCGTCCTGTCCGGCCTCAAGGCCGGCGAAAAGGTCGCCGTCGACGGCGTCCAGAAACTCCAGTCCGGCGCGAAACTGGCGCCCGAGCCCTGGTCGCCCGCGACCGATATTGCCGGCTCCAAGAGCCGATAGGTCCTGACATGGCACAGTTCTTCATTCGGCGGCCGATCCTCGCCTGGGTCTTCGCGCTGTTCATCTGCATCGCCGGCGCGCTGGCCCTGCCCTTCCTGCCGATAGCGCAGTACCCCAAGGTCGCGCCGCCGCAGCTGACGATCTCGACCGCCTACCCCGGCGCCTCGCCCCAGGAGATCTACCAGGGCGTGACCCGCCTGATCGAGGAGGAGCTGAACGGCGTCGCCGGTCTGATCTATTTCGAGTCGACCTCGGATACCTCCGGTTCGGTCTCGATCAACGCGACCTTCCAGCCCGGCACCGATATCGATCAGGCTTCGGTCAAGGTCCAGAACGCGATCAAGCGGGTCGAGTCCCGGCTTCCGCGGGCGGTCACCACGCAGGGCGTCTCCGTCGAGGAGGCATCCGCGGGCTTCCTGATGATCGTCTCGCTGACCTCGCTGGACGGACAAATGGACGAGGTCGCGCTCGGCGACTACCTCAACCGCAATGTGCTCGGCGAGCTTCGGCGCATCGAGGGTGTCGGCCGGGCGCAGCTCTTCGCAGCCCAGCGCGCCATGCGCGTCTGGATCGACCCGGTGAAGATGGTCGGCCTGAAGCTGACCGCCGACGACATCACGGCCGCGATCAGCGCGCAGAACGCCCAGGTGGCGGCCGGCCAGATCGGCGCCGCGCCGAACCCGGTCGGTCAGGACCTGACCGCGACGGTGCTCGTCAAGGGTCAGCTCGCAAACACGGCCGAGTTCGGCGAGATCGTACTGCGCGCCAATGCCGACGGCAGCACCGTTCGGCTGCGCGACGTCGCGCGCATCGAGCTCGGCGCGGAGAACTACAATTTCAGCAGCCGTCTCAACGGCAAGCCGAGCGCGGCGGTCGGCATCCAGCTCTCGTCCACCGGCAACGCGGTCGCGACCTCGCAGGCGATCCGCGACAAGCTCGCCGAGCTTTCGCGGTTCTTCCCCAAGGGCGTCGAGCAGTCGATTCCCTACGATACCAGTCCCTTCGTCTCGGCCTCGATCAAGAAGGTGCTCTTCACGCTGCTGGAAGCAGTCGGGCTCGTCTTCATCGTGATGCTGATCTTCCTTCAGAACATCCGCTACACCGTGATCCCGACACTGGTCGTGCCGGTCGCGCTGCTGGGCACCTGCGCGGTCATGTTCGCGACCGGGTTCTCGATCAACGTGCTGACGATGTTTGCGATGGTGCTCGCCATCGGCATCCTCGTCGACGACGCCATCGTCGTCGTCGAGAATGTCGAGCGCATCATGGCCGAGGAAGGCCTGTCCCCGCGCGCGGCGACGCAGAAGGCCATGGGCCAGATCACCGGCGCGATCCTCGGCATCACGCTCGTGCTCGCCAGCGTCTTCATCCCGATGGCCTTCTTCCCCGGATCGACCGGCATCATCTACCGCCAGTTCAGCCTGACCATGGTCGTCTCGATCCTGTTCTCGGCCTTCCTCGCCTTGTCGCTGACGCCGGCTTTGTGCGCGACGTTCCTGAAGCCGATCGCCAAGGGACATCACGAGAAGAAGGGGCTCGGCGGCTGGTTCAACCGCAGCTTCGACCGGGTGACCGCGGGATATTCCCGCAGCGTCGTTAGCCTGGCGAAGCGGGCCGGTCGGGTCATGGTGGTCTATCTCGCGCTGGTCGTCGGGCTCGGCTACCTGTTCGTCAAGCTGCCGAGCGCCTTCGTGCCGAACGAGGACCAGGGCTATGTCATCGTCGATATCCAGGGCCCGCCGGAAGCCAGCGCCAACCGCACGCTCGCCTCGATCAAGCAGATCGAAGGCATCTTCCAGGCCGACCCCGCCGTCGCAAATGTCGTGGCGATCCAGGGCTTCAGCTTCTCCGGCAACGGGGCGAACGCCGCGCTTGCCTTCGTGACGCTGAAGGACTGGAGCGAGCGTGGCGCCGACAGCACGGCCCAGGCCGTGGCGGACCGCGCCAATGCCCAGCTGTTTGGCCTGAAGGACGCGACGACCTTTGCCCTGTCGCCGCCGCCGATCGAGGGTTTTGGCACGACGAACGGCTTGGCCTTCCGCCTCCAGGACCGCGCCGGCGCCGGCCAGAGGGCGCTCGCCACGGCGGCCGCGGATCTGCTGGCCCGCGCCGCCAAAAGCAACGTGGTCACGGGCCTGCGGATCGAGGGCATGCCGGATGCCGCGCAGCTTCTGCTCGTCATCGACCGCGAGAAGGCCAACACGTTCGGCGTCACCTTCACCGACATCAACACCACGATCACCGCCAATCTCGGCTCGTCCTATGTCAATGACCACCCCAACGCCGGACGCATGCAGCGGGTGATCGTCCAGGGGCGCGACCGCGACCGTCTCCAGGCTGAGGACCTGCTCAAGCTCAACGTTCGCAACGCGCAAGGCGGGATGGTTCCGCTGTCGTCCTTCGCGATCGCGCAGTGGCAGAAGGGCGCTCCGCAGATCGTGGGCTATAATGGCTATCCCACCGTCCGGATCACCGGCGAGCCGGCTCCCGGCCAGTCCTCGGGCGCGGCCATCGCCGAGATGGAGCGGCTCGTTGCCGAAGTGCCGGGCGGGTTCGGGTTCGAATGGACCGGGCAATCGCTGGAGGAGATCAAGTCCGGCTCGCAAGCGCCCATGCTGTTTGCGCTCAGCATCCTCTTCGTGTTCCTGCTGCTCGCCGGTCTCTACGAAAGCTGGTCGATCCCGCTCTCGGTGATGCTGGTCGTGCCGCTGGGCATCATTGGTTGCGTGCTCGCCGTCATGCTGAGGGGGATGCCCAACGACATCTACTTCAAGGTCGGGCTGATCGCGATCATCGGCCTCTCCGCCAAGAACGCGATCCTGATCGTCGAGTTCGCCAAGGACTACTATGCCGAGGGCCGGTCGCTGCTGGATTCGGCGGCGGATGCGGCGAAAGTGCGCTTCAGGCCGATCATCATGACCTCGCTTGCCTTCGCCCTCGGTGTCGTGCCGCTGGCGATCGCGACCGGCCCGAGCGCCGCCAGCCAGAACGCGCTCGGCACCGGCGTGCTGGGCGGCATGATCTCGGCGACCGTGCTCGCGATATTCTTCGTACCGGTCTTCTTCGTGTTCGTGCTCAGGCTGCTCAGGACCAGGCGGCCGGGCGACCAGCAGGAGGACGGCGACGCAGAGGCTCCCGCAACAGAGACGCCGGCCCGGTCCCAGGAGCCAGCCGGCGGGGCCGCGGTCACACCGGCACGTTCCTCTGCCTGACCTCCGAGCGAGGTCGCGCCCGGCTTCGGAGAGCCACGCCTGACGCCCGGGGACTGCAATGAGGACGAGGCGGTTTCGTTCGCCGCCTCGTCCTCGATCGTCAACCTCGGATGAATGCGAGGATGTCCTTGTTGACAATATCGGCGTGGGTGGTCGCCATGCCGTGCGGCAACTTGTTGTAGATATTCAACGTCGCCCGCTTCAGCAGCTTGGCCGAAAGCGGTGCGCTGGCGCCGATCGGGACGACCTGATCGTCATCGCCATGCATGACAAGAGCCGGCGCCTCGATCACCTTGAGGTCCTCGGTGAAATCGGTTTCGGAAAAGGCCTTGATGCCGTCATGCTGCGCCTTGGCAGCGCCCATCATGCCCTGGCGCCACCAGTTCTGGACGAGGCTGGGATCCGCCTCGACCCCGGCCCGATTGAAGCCGTAGAACGGACCCGCCGCGAGATCGGTGTAGAACGCGCTGCGATTGGCGGCGAGGCTCCGCCGAAAGCCGTCGAAGACCTCGAGCGGCAGGCCGCCGGGATTGCGGTCCGTCTTGACCATGATCGGCGGGACCGCGCCGATGAGGACGAGCTTTGCGGTGCGGCTCCGGCCATGGCGCGCGACATAGCGCGTCGCCTCGCCCCCACCCGTGGAGTGGCCGATATGAACGGCGTTGCGCAGGTCGAGATGCTCGATGACGGCCGCGGCGTCGGCGGCGTAATGGTCCATGTCATGGCCCTCGCTGACCTGGCTGGAGCGGCCATGTCCACGCCGGTCGTGAGCGACGACCCGGAAGCCCTGCGCCAGGAAGAAGAGCATCTGGGCGTCCCAGTCGTCCGAACTGAGCGGCCAGCCATGGTGAAAGACAAGCGGCTGGGCCGATTTCGGGCCCCAGTCCTTGTAGAAGATCTCGACGCCATCCTTGGTCGTCACGTAGTTCATGCGTTGGCTCCTTCTGCTGTTGTGAGGGCGCGCGATGGCGGGTTGTGCGAAAGCAGGGAACGGAAGCGCTCCGGCCGCCGCCATGCCGGCCGTGCCGCGCAGGAGATCCCGCCGAGTGAGGTCGGGCGGGCAGGAAAAGGCTTTGTTCGGCATCGACGCCTCCAAGGCTAAAATATTCAGCGACGGCCTGAAGACTTCAGGAAGACGAATTCATCGCAGATGCCCCGAACCGTCGACCTCGAAACCGCAGAATCACTCACGCAACAAGCGGTTTTCGAGGCAATTCGATCCTGAAATTATTGTCGTTCTCGATCAATACGCCCCAGGTCGATCCACTCTATACAGAGGTATAGGATATAATACCTTTCGCGTGATTTGATTTCAGCGCAGACCGGCCCAACTTCGGATCATCCAAACGGAGGTCCACATGGGAAAACTGTCGAGCAAGATCGCCGTGATCACCGGCGGCAATAGCGGCATCGGCTTCGCGACGGCGCGCCTCTTCGCAGCCGAAGGCGCGAAGGTCGTGATCGTCGGACGGCGCGAAACCGCAGTCAACGAAGCGGTCACGGCACTGGGGCGTCAGGTCATCGGCCTTGCCGGTGACATTGCCGATGTCGTCACGCATGAGCGTGTCGTCGCGCTGGTCGCGGAGCGGTTCGGAAAGGCCGATATCTATGTGGCGAATGCGGGCGGCATCCGCATTCAGCCCAGCTCCGCCGTGACGATGGCTGACTATGACGCGCAATTCCTCACCAACGCGCGCGGCACCTTCTTCGGTGTGCAGACGATGGCCCCCTTGCTGCGTGATGGCGGCGCGATCCTGCTGACGAGCTCGGTCGCGAGCCGCAAGGTGCTGGAGGGCCACGCGGTTTACGCTGGCAGCAAGGCCGCGATCGAGGCGTTCGCCCGCAACTGGGCGCTGGAGTTCAAGGATCGGCGCATCCGCGTGAATGTGCTCAGCCCCGGCCCGACCGACACACCGATCCTCGCAAAGCTCGGCGTCGCTCCCCAAGCGCAGCCGCAGGTCGAAGCGCAGGCCGCACGGATGATCCCATTCGGCCGGATGGGCAAGGCCGAAGAACTCGCGCAGGCAGCCCTCTTTCTCTGCTCCGCCGAGGGCGCATTCGTCACGGGCGTCAACCTCGCCGTCGATGGCGGCATCTCGCTGACCTGATCGCCGCAGAGGCCCTACGCCCTCCCCCGCGCCGAAAATCCCGATGATCGCGGCGCGGCGGCGGGATTGCCGCGCCCTCGCCTTCGTCAAGGCTGGAGCATCCCCGCCATTCCCCCCGGGAGCGGCGCTCCAACTCCGCGTCACCTAGGCCGCCTGCGCCTCGCGCAGTCCGACGGGCAAGGCCTCCCAGGCCCGGATCAGTTCGCCGATGGAGGCGACCTCCATCTTCCGCATCAGGTTGCCCCTGTGCAGCTTGACCGTTACCTCGCTGATGCCGAGGTCGAAGGCGATCTGCTTGTTGAGACGGCCGCGCGCGACCTCCTGAATGATCTCGCGCTCCCGCGGCGTCAGGGTCCGCAGGCGCTCGGCATGGCCCTTGACCCTCGCCGCTTCCGCCCGTCGCGCCGCATCCAGCGCAATCGCGGCGCTGACGGCGTCCAGTAGCGTCTGGTCGCGGACCGGCTTCGTCAGGAAGTCGACCGCGCCGGCCTTCATGGCCTGAACGGTCATGGGGATGTCGCCATGCGCGGTCAGGAAGATGATCGGCTTGGGATGTCCATTCGCTGTCAGCTGGCGCTGGAGGTCGAGCCCGCTGGAGCCGGGCATGCGCACGTCGAGGATCAGGCACCCCGGCTTGTCGAGTGCGCCGGTCTCCAGCAAGGCCTGTGTCGATCCAAACGACACCGCCTGGAAGCCGGCCGACAGCATCAGCTCGGACAACGCTTCTCGCACCGAAGCGTCGTCATCGACGATGATGACGAGGGGCTGCTCCGCCTCGGCCTGGCGCTGGGCCGAGCGCGGCACGGAATTTCGGGCAAGCGAGCGGTCAACGATCATGTCCACCTTCCACCTCTCTATTGACGCAAGGCTCTGGCGATCGCCGTGAGCAGGGCCTGGCCGTCGAAGGGCTTGCAGAAGAAGCTCTCCACGGCGCGCGCCCTGATCTGCCCGGCAATCTCGTGGCGCCCGGTGATGAGAAAGACCGGCAGGTTCGGGCGTTCCCGGTTTACGAGGTCACGCAGCTCGAAGCCGTCCATCCCCGGCATTCCGATATCCGTGATGAGGAGATCCAACCCGGAGAGGCCCGCCCCGATCAGCCCTGCCGCGGAGGGGAAGCTGCGAACCGCATAGCCGGCCGACTCGAGCAGGTCTTCGAGCGACTCGAGCAATCTCGGATCGTCATCGACCACGGCCACGACATGTCTCTGCTTGCTCACGCTCAGGCTCCTCCCATCCGGCGCGAATGCTGGATCGGGATTTCCAACCGCTCCGCAATTCGCACCAGGTCGGCGAGCGATGACACCGACATTTTCTGCATGACGTTCCTTCTGTGGATTTGAAGGGTGACTTCGCTGATGCCGAGCGCGGCCGCCGCCTGCTTGTTGAGGAGCCCGCTCACCACGAGCGGAAGGACTTCGCGCTCCCGAGGGGAGAGCTCGCGATAGCGCTGCCTCAGGAGTGCGAGTTCGCCGCGCTTCGCCCTGGTTTCCAGATCCTGCGCGATCGCCGCGCGGATCGCGCTCATGAGCGCCACATCGCTGAAGGGCTTGGTCAGGAAATCGACGGCGCCATGCTTGATGGCGGCGACCGAGGACGGAATGTCGCCATGCCCCGTGATGAACACGATCGGCGGATGATTACCCTGTGCGATCTGCCTTTGCAGCGCGAGCCCGTTGATATCGGGAAGCTCGACGTCGAGGATCAGGCAGGCCGGGAGATCAGGCTTGTCCGCGCCGATATAGTCGCCAGCCGTCTCGAACGGGATGGACCGGACGCCGTTTGCCGCCAGCAGCTCGCCCAGCGCCTCCCGGAGAGCGGCGTCGTCGTCGACAATGAACACGATCATATCGTCAGCGGTCATGATCCGCCTTCGTTTCAACGGGCAGGGTGAAGATGAACGTCGCCCCGCCGGGCTGATTGTTCTCGGCCCAGAGACGTCCGCCATGGGTTTCGATGATTGTTCTAGAGATGGCCAAGCCCATGCCCATTCCATTGGGTTTCGTTGAGAAGAACGGCTCGAACACCTTTTCGGGCGCACCGATACCCTCGCCCGTGTCCCGGACTTCGGTACGGATGAGATCGTCGGCGCGCAGGCAGCGGATGCGAAGCACCCCGCGCTGCGCAGGCTCCATCGCCTCCAGGCCGTTGCGGATCAGGTTGACGAGAACCTGCTGGATCTGGACCCGGTCCAGGTCCAGCGGCGGAAGCCCGGCCTCGACGTCGATCTCGATGCGGATGCGGCGCCGGGCCGCCTCTTCCGTCATCAAGCCCCGGGCCTCTTCGAGAATGGTGCCGAGCTGGCAGGGGTTTCGCGCCTCGCCCGTCTGCCTGAACAGGGCGCGGACCCGACCGACGACGTCGGACGCGGAATTCGCATCGCGGATGATGCGCTCGACGGTCTTCTGCGCCCGCTCCAGATTGGGCGGGTCCGAGGTGAGCCAGCGCTGGCAGGCATGGGAATTGGCGACCACGGCGGCGAGCGGCTGGTTGACCTCATGGGCAATCGAGGCGGAGAGCTCCGCAAGGCTTGCGGCCTGGGCTGCGCGCGCCAGGCGTTCCTGCGTCAATGTCAGCGCTTCCTGTGCGCGCACCTGATCTTCGATCTCGAAGCAGATGCCGTTCCACTGGACGATCTCCCCCTCGACATTTCGCATCGCCGCGGTTCGCGTCTCGACCCAGCGATACGCGCCATCCGCCCGGCGGAGGCGGTGTTTCATCGCATAGGAGGAGCCCGTCGCCAGCGAGAACCCATATTTCTCTTTGACGTCGGGGAGGTCGTCGGGATGGATGATCGTCTCCAGGGTACCGGCCAGTCGTGTCTTGCCCTCCTCATCCTTGTCCCCGAGCCCGAAGCCGAGAAATTCGCGCAGCTTCTCGCTTCGATAGATCGGCTCGCCGTTCGGTGCGGCGCAGTAGATGAGGGCCGGCAGCGTCTCGACCAGCTGACGCAGCGAACGTTCGCTCTCCCTGAGCGCCTCCTCCACCCGAAGCTGATCGTCGATGTCGTGGGACAGGCCGTGCCACTGGATGATGCTGCCGCCTTCATCGCGCAGCGGCTCCGCGCGTCCGTCCATCCAGCGATAGACACCATCATGGCGGCGCAGGCGGTAGCGCATCGAGAAAGGTCGGCCGCAGAGCAGGCATTGCTTCAGTTCGGCCCATAGACGCTCGGCGTCGTCGGGATGGATGGCGGCCTTCAGGGCTGCCGCGTAAGGCTCCGTCTGGGGCTGTTCAAGACCGCCTTCGTCAAGACCCAGGAAATCGAGGAAGCGGCGGTTGAAGAAATTCGGCTCCCCGGCGGGCGTCAACCGCCAGAGGAAGCTCGGCACCAGATCGACCAGCCGCGTCAGTTCCTGCTTCCGGAGGTGCAGCTCCGTCTGCGTGGTGATCAGGTCATGGATATCGACGGATACGCCGTACCAGCGGACGATCTTGCCTGCGTCGTCACGCAGGGCTTCCGCACGCGTTTCAGTCCATCGATAGCTGCCGTCGGCTCGATGCTGAAGGTATTTGATATTGTAGGGCGTCCCCGTCGTGACGGATTTGATGAAGGTCTGTTCTGCCAGTTCCAGAAAATTGGGGTGGATCATCTTCCTCAACGAGAGAGCCCCATCCGGCGCCGTGACCGTCTCGAGCGTGGCGCCAGTCACCTCCATCATCCGCTTGTTGAGATAGGCGGGCCGGCCTTCCGCCGTCATGCTCCAGATCATGGCCGGGACCGTGTCGATCAACTGCGCGAGATGCTGCTCCCTCTCGCGCAGGGCGGCCTCGGTCTTCTTGTAGACGTCGATGTCGATCGAGGTGCCGAACCAGCCCGTGATGCGCCCCTCGCCATCCCGCGTCGGCCGCGCCGAGATGCGGTGCCAGACATAATGTCCGGTCGCGCGCAGCATCCGGTACTCGATGTTCCACGGCTCTCCCGTCTTCAGACAATGGCGCAGGGTCGAGGCGGCCCTGTCGACATCCTCGGGATGGACACCGCGCATCCAGCCGGCCTCGCCGCCATCGATGAATTCGCGCTCGCCGAGGCGGCGGTTGAGATCCTCCAGGGCCATGTCGATGGCGATCTGGGCGGCGGGAGTCACATAGGTGAACTTGCCCATCGCGTCGAAAGCCCAGGCCTTGCCGTGCAGGCTCTCGATCACCTTGGCTGCGCTGACCGCGTCCACAGTCTCGCCGAGGGATTGCGCGATGGTCCAGCGGTCGCCCGGCCTGGAGACCATGGCGTCGACATTCACGCTGACGCCATAGCCCGGCTCGGCACGGAGTTCAGTCCAGCGATAGCTGCCGTCCAACTGGCGCAGCCGATAGCTCGTCACCTGGGGCACGCCGGTCCAGAATGCGTAGGCCGCCGCCTGTGCGATCGCAGCCCTGTCTTCCGGGTGGACGGCGCTCTCGATCGATACGCCCGGAGCGGCTCCGATCCCGTCCGGACGGCCAGGCGCCTGCCGCAGTGCTGTCCCGATCCGAGCGCTGCGGCTGGTGGGCTCGGGGAAGACGAGCGCGCCGATGCAAGCGGCAACCAGGAGGAATGCCCCGAGCGACAGCGCGGCCTCCCGTATGGCGCCCGGGTATAGCAGGGCGGCGACGGTCGCACCGGCAAAGGCGGTGAGCAGCGCGGCCCAGAGCGCCACAAGCAGATAGCCGCGCGCATAGAGAAAGACTGCACCGAGCGGAGCCAGGAGGCCGAAAGGAGTTCCGGTCAGCCAGCATGCTAACAGACCCAGAGCCAGCGTCCCGACGATCAGGGCCGACGGCGTTCGATGAAGCGCTGCGATCATGGTCGGCTGCTCCCTCCGGAGACGGAATGCCTGGAAACCGTCACAGCTTCACTAGCACCAGTCCTCGAAGACACGGCTGGCAAACTCAGCGAAACCTAACGCTGGGACGGCTGCGCCGCACTTATGGAAATCCATGACTTGCACGTCGCCGTGCAAGCGGCCGGTCGCAGCGGGTAGCCGCCTCTCCTGCCGTTGCAACGCCACCGGGGCGTGCCGGTCCAGGCAGGGGTCCGGGACCGGGCGGGGATGAGCGCGCGCCAGCACCCGGCGCAGGATACCCGCCGCCGCTTTCCGCCTGGGCCCGTTGTGGCCTACGCGGGCATGGCCAGCGAAAGACCGCTTGCACCGCATTGGTCATAGATCAGGTCGATGATCTCGTTCCTGGCGGATATCCCCATGGCGAGGCTCGCGACACGGAACTGCAACTCCACCTCGATTGCAGCCGCATCGATGGCCTTCAGGACAACGGCCGGCGCCGGGTCCTTGACGATCCGGGTGCTGGTTTCGAGCACGGAGCGCATGACGTCCTCGACGACGCGTGGCCTTTGCCCCGCGGCAAAGCGCAGGCTCAAGGTGATGAGATGCGACTCGTCAGGGCGGCTCAAGCTGGTCAGGCTCTGTTTGGCGAGCACGCTGTTCGGCAGCACGACGACATTGTTCACCCCGGTCAGCAGGTTGGTAGAGCGCCAGTTGGTTTCGGTGACACGGCCCGCAGTGCCGTCGCTCAACTGGACCCAGTCGCCGATCGCATAGGCCTTGCCGAGCGTCAGGGCGATGCCGGAAAAGACATCCCCGAGCGTGTTCTGCAACGCCAGGCCCAGGATGACGGCGACGACACCCGAGGTTGTCGCCAGGGTGGCGATCGGCATGCCGAAGACGAAACCCATGACCGACAGCGCCACGCCGAGATAGATGACGGCAATGGCCATGTCCAAGATGAGGTGGGCTTCCCGCGGCTTGCGATTGAGCCTGACATAGATGTGGATGAAGCCGATGATCGTCCAAGCGAGATGGGTCCACCAGAGGATCAGCGCCGATTTGGCGAGCAACGCGGCAAAACCCTCGGTGTAGATGCGATCGGGCTGATGTGGAGCGATGCCTCCAATGCCGAGCATCAGGCTCATGCCGGTGAAGAACAGGATCTGGACGATCAGGCGACCGGTCGGTCGGTTGCAGCCCTGAACGTGCCACACGACGATGCCGGCAGCACCGAGCACGTTGATCAGGACAAGCGACAGGAAGTGGTCATCACCGAACATGGGGGATTCACCGATAGCGGTTGGTCATGTCGAAGGACGGCCAGGCACCGGATCGGGCGCCCGGATCGTGCAACCGGATCGGGAAACCGGATCGTCCACCTGGCCTGTCCCTCTATTTCTTGAGCGGGAATGTCAGCTCCTGCTGGGCGGTATCGACCACGAAGACCGCGAGGAGCTTTGCGGGTTGCGTCTTGCTGGCATTCTCGCTGACGCCGTGGCGGTCTCCCGGCAGCTCCGAAAAGCTTTCGCCGGCCCGATAGTCTTTGACGGGGCCATCATTGACCTGACTGCGGATCACCCCTTCGAGGACGGTCGCGTAGATGAAGGCGGAGGTCGGATGGGTGTGGCCCTCCGAAAAGCCGCCCGGAGCGTATTCCACGAGAACGCCCCTCATGCTCTTGCCGGGCACGTTCGGCAGGACGTGGTCATAGACCAACGTGACCTTTGCGCCCTTTCCGCCACCGGGCGTGTCATGCGCAAGGGCCGGCCCCGACAGGAGGGCCGTCAACACGACCGCAGACCCTAACAACTTGATCATATCCAGAGTCCTTTCATGGTTCAGGCACCGGGCCGTCTCAGATGAGGCCCATGCGCAGGTGGTTACTTTCGCGGCGCTGTCGCGAACCAGCGATCGAAGTCGATGCGGCCGAGGCGGGGCTCATCGTCGGAGACGAGTGAACCATCCTCCAATCTGGTCCCGAAATACTGGGCTTCCGGATCTGCAACGACGGCGCGGCTGTCTCCGATCGCCTTGAGGTAACGCGCGACGAAATCGCAAAGCCGCGCGCGCTCCGGGCCGGCGATTTCGATGATGCCATTGGCTGGGGCGGCCAGAGCGGCCTCCGCCACGAAATCGGCGACATCGTCGGACGCGATCGGCTGCAGATTGCCCGTCGACAGACGGGTCGTGTCGCCGACCGTGCCGGCCTGGGCGATGCCGCCGAGGAATTCCAGGAACTGCGTGGACCGCAGGATCGTGTAGGGAATGCCGGATTCCCTGACGATCTTTTCCTGCGCGACCTTGGCGCGGAGATAGCCGCTATCGGGCAGCCGGTCGGCGCCGACGATGGAAAGCGCGACATGGTGCTTCACGCCGGCTTGCCTTGCCGCAGCCATCAGGTTCCTGCCCGAAACCTGGAAGAATTCGAGCACGGCCTTGTCCTCGAAGGACGGTGAGTTCGCGAGGTCGATCACGACCTCGGTCGCCTTGAGGGCCTCCGCCAGACCTTCCCCGGTGATCGTATTGACGCCGGTATTGGGGGCGGCCGCAATGACCTCGTGCCCCTTCTTGCGCAGTCGCTCCGCGGTCTTCGATCCGATCAGTCCGGTGCCACCGATAATGACGATTTTCATGAGATGTCTCCTTTCGCGGCCGTCCATGCGGCACGCCGTTCGATAGGCCCTAAGTGCGAACGGCCTCATCGAGGCCGGGCTCGTCGGCCAAACCGGGCATGGGCTTGAAGGCTGCACACC
Source organism: Allobosea sp. P4_E12 (assembly GCF_056401655.1). Classification (NCBI taxonomy): domain Bacteria; kingdom Pseudomonadati; phylum Pseudomonadota; class Alphaproteobacteria; order Hyphomicrobiales; family Alloboseaceae; genus Allobosea; species Allobosea sp. P4_E12. The sequence continues at coordinate 193,667 of NZ_JBFUIY010000013.1, forward strand.
CTGGTTCGGCCCCACCCCAAAAGGTGGTCAGTAGTCCCAGAAGACCGGGACGAAGCGGAAGGCATCCCCCTCGACCGCCACGCGGCCGACAGAGGGGAACGGCAGGTGAGTGGCCACCAGCTGCTCGCCGGTCGCGGCGAGCTCCGTCAAAAGGCGGACACGAACGCGGGCCGCCTCCTCGGGGTCGTGTTCGAAACCGTTGTGCCAGTCGGGGTGGTCGAACCCGACCGCGAAAACGGCATCTCCGGCGAATGTCAGGCGATCTGCGCCGGATGCCAGGCGGACGACGCTGTGCCCGGGCGTGTGGCCGCCGGTGCGATGGACGACTACGCCTGGCGCCACCTCGTGCTTCTCATCGAACGGCCGCAACTGCTCACGGTAATCTTCCGCGAACCGCTTGGCGGCCGACCGAAGCGCATCCGGGAAACCCGCCGGCATGTTGACGTGTGTGAAGTCGGGCGCCTCCCAAAACTTCACCTCGGCGGCCGCCACATGGATCCGCAGGTCCGGACGCAGCCGGTCCTTCACCCCGTCGACGAGGAGCCCGCCGATATGGTCCATGTGCATATGGGTCAGCACCACGTCGGTGACCGACGCGAGATCGATGCCGGCCGCCTCCAGTCGCCTGACCAGCTGCCCGGCCCGCGGCAGGTTCAGGTTCGGGTCCAGGCCCAGCCCGGCGTCGATGAGGATAGTCTGGCTGCCACTGCGGACCACGACCACGTTCAGCGACCAGTCGAAAGCGTCGGGCGGCAGGAACATGTCGTTCAGCCAGGCTGCCCGCGCGGCCGGCTCGGCGTTGTGTCCCAGCATCTTGGTGGGAAGCGGCAGCACCCCGTCGCTGACCACCAGCACGTCAATCTCGCCGATCCGTACGGCGTAGCGCGACGGCACCAACTCTTCGGGCCCCGGCTTGGCGGGGCGTGAGGCGATGTCCAGGCTCATGTCTGTCTCCTACTGACCACCGTTCCATTCACGGTATCGACGACGCTAGGTTGAGCTGTCCAAGCGGTCGATTGGGTCTGAGGATAGGGTGAACCATACCATGTTATAGGTCCGCACCAGCTGACGGGGTGTCGAATACTGGGCGAATTCTGCGACACGGCGGCGGACCATCGGTCGCGAATGGCGATCGCCGGAACGCAAGCCGGAGCGTTAGACGCGGCGTCGACCCCTGGCTTCCGGGAGCGCGCCGCCAACCTTGGCTCGGCCCGGGTGATGGAGAAGGCAGGGCTCAAGCGCGAAGCCCTTCTCCGACTTTGGACCGTTCATCCGAACATCAGCGACGAGCCACGGGACTGTTTCAGTTACGCCAGGATCAGATGAGCAGCGTCCTCAGGCAAAGCTTCGCGGCAGAATTCCGATCTGAAACCGTCGCTCACCCCTGCATCATGCGCTGCCGCCTCGGATCGGCAACACGGCGTCGGGCTTCACATCGGCCACCAACGCGTCAGTATCTCCCTGACGCCCGGCAAAAGGCAGGATCACCCACTCCAGACAACCCTGAAATAGCGCTAGGCTTCAGCCTCATGGACCTGCCCGATCTTCCGCCTGACTACGCCTTTCCGCGCCTGCCCCGGACCCAGGAGGCCAGCGACTTCGCCTTCGAGGCCAAGCGCGAAGCGATGGGGCCTCATATCCGTCGCCGCTGGCCCTGGGACGAGGCATTCCAACGGGGCCTTCACCAGCGCCGCGTCGAGGACAAGCCGTTCTTCCTGATCAGGCGCGCCGGCCAGTCGATCGGGACGCTATCCCTGATGGTGATGCCGGATCATGTCCGGTTCGGCGAATTCTATCTCCTGCCGGCCTTTCACGGACAGGGCTCGGGCACGGCCATTCTGCGTCATTGCCTTGCGCTCGCGGACGCGCTTGCCCTGCCCGTGCGGCTGGAACACCTCCACTGGAACCCGGTTCGCTCGCTCTATCTCAGGCATGGCTTTGCGGAGACAGGGCGTTCCGAGACCCATGGCTTCCTGGAGCGATCGGCTCCGCGCAGCCCTGCGTGAACCCGGGTTCGGCCGCACCAGTGGTGGATACTTTTGCGGCAGGCCGGACCGCGTCAGGCCACCGGATGATCAGCTCGAATGATCAGAAACGTTGGGCGCCGGACATGGTCAGCCAGCTTCGGCCATTGCTGCAATGAAGCAGGATCGGGCCCAGGTTCGAGGAGCCGATGGATGATCAAGCCAGCGTCGATCAGGGCATTTACGTAGCTGGCGACGGTACGATGTTCCCTTGGCGTGTCGGCACCGAGCCAGCGTACAAGCCGCGGTCCCTCATCAAGATAGCGATCCACCGGCCAATGCTGCCGGGTGCCGTCAGCCGCCTCGGCCCATTGCCGGGAGGCGCACGTCATAATCGGGTGCTCAACAGAGAAAATGAAGCTTCCTCCTTCTCTCAACCACCCTCTGACACGTATCGACAGTGTCACGAAGTCATGGATGTAGTGCAGAGCAAGTCCGCTAACGACGACATCAGCGCTGCGATCGGGAAGCTCGACATCCTCAATCCGGCTTATCACGTAATGCGCACGAGCGTCGCCACCGAGCTTGATCGCCTCTTGGATCATCTGCTCCGAAGCGTCGAAGGCCTTCACCGAACGCACGTCTTGTCCGAGAGCCAATCGTGCCAAGCCGCCGGTACCGCAACCCAGGTCAACGACATCCTTTCCTTGAAGCGGAGGCATCAGCGATAGGAGCGCGGGCTGCTCGATAACCTCATTGGGACGCCCTGGTCGGGATCGCAGTTTGCCATAGGCAACGCTGACCAGAGGATCATCGTAGAGCGCTCGATCGACCATGTTCAGTGCTGCTCCCGTTGTCGGAGCGCATGATGAAGGCGACGAGCCAGGCCCGCAACGGGCGATCCTGCCTCTTCGATTCCGGTTCGCAAGCTGACGTCTCATCAGGCGCCAGCCTGTGATTGCCCGCCCCTGGCAGATCGGGGATCAGGTCGAACCGCGTCGCCAGAATTCCGATCCGAAATCGTCGCTCCGCCCTGCGCCATGCGCTGCCGCCTCGGATCGGCAGCAGGGCATCAGGCTTCACATCGGCCACCGATGGGTAGGTATGGGTTTCCGCGACGCCCCAACCCGGTCAGCCTTGGTAAAGCCGGTCGGACCCGACGTCCTTCACAGGCGGAATCGGCTGGCCGGGATGCTCGACGCAGCAACCAGTTTCTGCGCGGCGATGAGCGCCTCCAGGCGATTATGGGCGTTCAGCTTGGCCATCAGCGTGGTCATGTGGCTCTTTACGGTCTTGTTGCTGAGCGAAAGCTCGCGCGCGATCTCGCTGTTCATCATCCCGCAAAGCAGGAGCCTGACGATCTGCTCCTCGCGGACGCTGAGCCTGTTGCAGGCCGGCTTCTGTCGTTCGAGCGCCTTGTCCTTCAAGGCGCAGATCAGCTTGGTCGCGAACGAGGGACTGACATAGACATCGTTCCGCTGCGCGCATTGAAGGGCCTGAATGAGGTCGTCTCCCGGGCCGCCTTTCAGGACATAGCCCTTCGCCCCGGCATCAAGGGCCCCGATCGCATCATCCGTGCTGGCCGACGCCGTGAACACGATGATCTTCGTCTTGGGGGAGATCCTGGATGCCTCCGCAATCGCCTTGAAAACATCCCCTGCCATGCCCAGATCGACGATCATATCATCGGGCTGATGGGTGCAGGTGATAGAGACGATATCGTCCGCAGCATTCCCGGTCGCGGCGAGCGCGAAACCGCCCCGTTGCTTCAGAAACGCAGCGATCCCCTCCATCAACATCGGGTGATCATCGACTATAGCGATCGATCGGTCCGCCATGACCATGCCCCCATAGATTTATTACCCCGAAGCAATATTGTCTATTACTGATGTGCAATTTCATTTTAATATCATAATATAGCGAATTTTACTTATAAATTCATCTCGCAAGATTACCATATATACCAAGATTCCAAGGAATACCTCCTCAAGCGTGAAAATGCTTTTGGTCAGAGTGTGGCTGAAGTTCTGATTGCCGGCGAACGCCGCTAGAATACAAACTGCGGCTTGATCAGAATGACTTCAGTACGCACGCGACACAGGCACCTGGCTATGAATTGCAGGCTAGCGAACGCGAAATGACGCATCGATGACGCCCAGTTAACAGAACTGTCATTTTCGCGAGGACCGAAGAGGAGGCTTTATTCTGCCCCAGAACTGCGCTTTCAAGCCGCGCAGTGCGGCCCTGAGGCAAGCGCATGGTTTTCGCAGGCGAACGACGAGACTAACCACTCCCAAAGTTCGTAAAGCGCGCGGTTCATTTTGTGCTACAGTGGCGTAGCATTTCGCAATGGGCCGCGGCAGCGTCTTCGCCAGCCTTCAGGAGTGCACAGGAGGGCTGCGCACAGTTGAAACTCCTGATCGTCGAAGATGACGTCCGCACCGCGGCGATCCTGCGCAAGGCCTTCATCGAGGAAGGCTTTGTCGCCGACATGGTCCATGACGGCCTGGACGCCGTCACGGAAGCCCCGGGTGGACGCTACGATATCGTCATCCTCGACGTGAACCTGCCCGGCATGGATGGCTGGCAGGTGCTGCAGGTATTGAAGCAGGCCGACCAGCGCATGCCGATCCTGATGCTGACGGCGCAGGATGCGATCGAAAAGCGCGTCAAGGGCCTGACTCTGGGCGCTGACGATTACCTGACAAAGCCATTCGCCTTCGCGGAACTCCTTGCACGCGTCCGGACAGTCTTGCGCCGGGCCAGTTCCCTTCCTGCCGAAATCCTGCAATTCGATGATCTGAAGGTCGATCCCCAGCGCCACAAGGTCACTCGCGGCGGCACGCCGATCCCGGTTTCGCCCAAGGAAATCCTGCTGCTCGAACTGCTCCTGCGCCATCGCGGCGATGTGCTGTCTCGAACCTTCATTGCCGACAAGGTCTGGGACATGATGTTCGACTGCGACAGCAATGTCGTGGACGTCAACATCCGCCGCCTGCGACAGAAGATCGACGACCCCTTTCCCCGCAAGCTGATCCACACCATCCGCGGGCGCGGCTATGTCATCCAGTAGCCTGCTGAGCCGCTGCGTGCCGGCATCGATCGCAGGCCGCCTGACGGCCTGGTTCTGCGCCTCGGCCTTCACTTTGGTCCTGGTGGCCGCCTTCGTCCTGTACGATGCCGTCCGCGCGACCGTGCAGTGGACGGAGGATCAGGTTCTCGAGCAGCACCTCATCGAAATACGGTCTCTCCTGCAGACGTCCAAGCCCGACACCGCCATGATCGCGCACGAGCTGAGCGAGGCAGCCGATGGGCCCCGCCAGGTTCTGATCCGTGTGTTGACGAATCTTCCGGACCTGGTGCTGACGACACCGGACATGGACAAGCGGCTACCGGCCACGCGCTTCCAGACGCCAGCCCCCGGTGCAACGCCCCATTATGAAACCATTACTGAAAACGGCTTCAGGTTTCGGGCGCACAGCGCGCTTGTGCCGCTGCAGGCGGAAGGCTGGCCAAAGGACACCGTCGTCCAGGTCGCCATGGATACGACACTCGATGACATGGCGATCGACCGCTTCAGGGACGTGCTCGTTACGGTGATCCTGCTGTCCGGCGCATTATGCGCCCTGGTGGGCTGGTTCATCATCCGGCGACAGCTCTCGCCGCTGCGGCGCGTGATCCACGCAACCGCGAGCATCGAGCGCGCGACGGCGAATGAGCGCCTCGTCACGGCCGGCCTGCCGACGGAGTTGGCCCATCTCGGCCTGGAATTCAACCATATGCTCGACCGGCTCGAGGGCGCCTATTCGCGTCTCCGGCAATATGCCGACAACGTCGCCCATGAACTGCGCAGCCCCATCAATCGCATGCTGCTGAATGTCGAGGTGGCGCTCTCGAAATCGCGCGACGAGGCCTCCTATCGCGACGTTCTGGAGAACACGCGAGACGACATGCAGACGATGGCGCAGATCGTCGACAATCTTCTCTTTCTGGCCAGGGCGGACAGCGACGAGGTCCAACTTCAGATGGAGCCCGTGCGCCTCGCCGAAGAAATCGCAAACGTGCACGAGTTCTATTCGGCGCTGGCCCAGGAGAAGGGCATCGAGCTCCAGATCAGAACCGATCCCGAGCTCGTGATCGTGGGCCACGCCATGCTGCTCAGGCGAGCCTTGAGCAATCTCTTGAGCAACGCCCTGTCGCATACGCCACCTGGCCAGTTCATCGACATCACAGCCCATCGCGACGGCGACAGCGTGGTCGTCGCTGTCGCCGATGGCGGCGACGGCATCGAGGCTGAGGACCTGCCCTACGTCTTCGATCGCTTCTTCCGCGGCGACCGCTCCCGATCGAGCTCCGAGCGACGGCTCGGCCTTGGACTGTCGATCACGAAAAGCATCGTGGCCATGCATCACGGCCTGATTGCGGTCGTCAGTACCAAAGGCGCCGGCACGCGTTTCAGCATGACGTTTCCGGCCTCGATGCGCGCGCATGGCTAGTGATCGCGGCGCTTGAGCGGAGACGTGTCCCGGTCGCCTCACCTCTCCTTGAAGATCCTGTTGGCGTGGTCTGCGAAGGGTTTCGTCAGGAACGAGAGCGCGGTGCGTTCCTCGGTGGTGATGAAGACCTCGACCGGCATTCCGGGCTGGAGCTTGCGGTCGCCGAGGGCGGCGACGAGATCGCCGTCGATCTGGATCTCGCCGGTGTAGAAATTGGCGCCGGTGGTGGGG